>JBDTUO010000079.1:0-9176 GCA_040007675.1 Rubrivivax sp. | reverse complement strand
TGCGTGCCTCGTCCATCGAGCCCGAGACGTCCATCAGGCAGAACATCACCGCCTTTGACGTCGGCACCGGCACCTTGATGCGGTTACGGAACCGCAGGTCGATGGGGTCGAGGTACGGAATTCGCTCGAGCCGCAGCCGCAGCGCGGTGATGTCCGCCTCGAGGGCCTCGATCTCGCGCGCACCGACTGCGTCACCCGGCTGCAGTGCGAGCCGGAGTTCCGCCAGCCGATCCTGCATCTCGCGCAGCTCGCGCCGCGAACTGGCGCCGATCGCGATGCGGCGGCCGATCGCGCCGCGCATCGAGCGCACGACGTGCAGGTTGTTCGGGGTGCCGTCGCTGACGAAACCGGCGCGCTGGCTCTTCCACTCGGGCACCTCGGCCAGCTGCGTGCGGATCAGGTGCGGCAGCGCCAGGTCCTCGAAGAAGACCTGCATGAACTCTTCCTTCGACAGCGCGAAGGTGAAATCGTCCTCGCCGTCGCCGGAGTCGCTGGCCTGCCCCTTGCCGCTGCCGCCGGCGCCGCCACCCTTGGGCCGCTCGATGCGGTCGCCGCGCACGAATTCCTTGTTGCCCGGGTGCACGACCTCCCGCACGCCCCCGCTGCCGTGGCCGAACACCGGCTCCGACAGGTCGCGCTTGGGGATGCGGATCTCCTCGCCGCGCTCGATGTCGCGGATGCCGCGGCCGTCGATCGCGCGCTTGACCGCCTCGCGGATCTGCGTCTTGTAGCGACGCAGGAAGCGCTCGCGATTGCCGATCGACTTGTTCTTGCCCGCCAGCCTGCGGTCGATGATGGATTGCAGCATCGGCGGACGTCAGTGCGAGGCAATGCTTCTGATCGGCTGCGTCATGCTCAGCTCGACTTGCGCACGCGCAGATACCACTCGCACAGCAGGCGGACCTGCTTGGGCGTGTAGCCCTTGGCGACCATGCGCGTGACGAAGTCCTCGTGTTTCTTGGCCTCGTCGGCGCTCGCCTTGGCGTTGAAGCTGATGACCGGCAGCAGCTCCTCGGTGTTCGAGAACATCTTCTTCTCGATCACGGCGCGCAGTTTCTCGTAGCTCGTCCAGACCGGGTTCTTGCCCTGGTTGTTGGCGCGCGCGCGCAGCACGAAGTTGACGATCTCGTTGCGAAAGTCCTTCGGGTTGGCGATGCCGGCCGGCTTCTCGATCTTCTCGAGCTCGGCGTTCAGGCTGCCGCGGTCGAACACCTCGCCGGTGTCGGTGTCGCGGTACTCGTGGTCCTGGATCCAGTAGTCGGCGTAGGTGACGTAGCGGTCGAAGATGTTCTGCCCGTACTCGCTGTAGCTCTCGAGGTAGGCGGTCTGGATCTCCTTGCCGATGAACTCGGCGTAGCGCGCCGACAGGTGCTCCTTGATGAAGCCGAGGTACTTCTGCTCGGTCTCGGCGGGAAACTGCTCGCGCTCGATCTGCTGCTCGAGCACGTACATCAGGTGCACCGGATTGGCGGCGATCTCGGCCGGATCGAAGTTGAAGACCTTGGACAGGATCTTGAACGCGAACCGGGTCGAGACGCCGCTCATGCCCTCGTCGACGCCAGCGTAGTCGCGGTACTCCTGGTAGCTCTTGGCGCGCGGGTCGGTGTCCTTGAGGTTCTCGCCGTCGTAGACCAGCATCTTGCTGAACAAGGAACTGTTCTCGGGCTCCTTCAGCCGCGTCAGCATCGCGAACTGGCTCATGATCTTGAGCGTGCCGGGCGCGCAGGTGGCCTCGGCGAGCGACGAGTTGCGGAGCAGCTTCTCGTAGATGTGAACTTCCTCCGACACCCGCAGGCAGTACGGCACCTTGACGATGTAAACGCGGTCGAGGAAGGCCTCGTTGTTCTTGTTGTTGCGGAAGGTCTTCCACTCGCTCTCGTTGCTGTGCGCCAGGACGATGCCGTCGAACGGGATCGCGCCGAAGCCTTCGGTGCCCTTGAAGTTGCCTTCCTGGGTCGCGGTCAGCAGCGGGTGCAGCACCTTGATCGGCGCCTTGAACATCTCGACGAACTCGAGCAGTCCCTGGTTGGCCAGGCACAGCCCGCCGGCGTAGCTGTACGCGTCCGGGTCGTCCTGCGCATAGGTCTCGAGCTTGCGGATGTCGACCTTGCCGACGAGTGAGCTGATGTCCTGGTTGTTCTCGTCCCCCGGCTCGGTCTTGCACACGCCGACCTGCTTGAGCACGCTCGGATAGCGCTTGACGACGCTGAAGCGGCGGATATCGCCGCCATATTCCTCGAGCCGCTTGACCGCCCACGGGCTCATCACGCGGTTGAGGTAGCGGCGCGGGATGCCGTAGCCCGACTCCAGGATCGGACCGTCCTCGTCGACGTCGAACAGGCCGAGCGGGCTCTCGTTCACCGGCGAGCCCTTGATGGCGTAGAACGGCACCTGCTCCATCAGCTGCTTGAGCCGCTCGGCGATGCTGCTCTTGCCACCACCCACCGGGCCGAGCAGGTACAGCACCTGCTTCTTTTCCTCCAGGCCCTGTGCGGCGTGGCGGAAGTACGAGACGACCTGCTCGATCGAATCCTCCATGCCGTAGAACTCGGCGAACGCGGGGTAGGTCTTGATGAGCTTGTTGGCGAACAGGCGCGACAGCCGCGGCTCGTTGCGGGTGTCGATCTGGGTCGGCTCGCCGATCGCCTTGAGCATGCGCTCGGCGGCGGTGGCATACGCGAGCGGGTTGCGCTTGCACTCGGCGAGGTAGTCCTCGAGCGAGAGTTCCTCTTCGCGCGTGCGCTCGTAGCGGGCGGCGAAGTTGCCGATCACGTCCATGCGGATCTCCTGCGTTGACGTTGGCCCGGCGCCCGGCAGGGCGTCGGCCTGGGAAGTTCTGATGGAGTCCCGGCTGAACCGACCCGGGCGCCATCAGAGCTTTCCGATCAACCTCTTCGCATGGCCAGAAGATGGTTCATTCTGCGCCCGACCAGCGCCCGAGAACCATCCGGAAACCACCCCAATTTACTCTCATGACTGCGGCACCTGCAGCGTGAAGGGCGCATGCCCCGTGCCATCTTGCACTGTCCTCCCGAGCCTTCAACGCGCCTCGGGTGCGGCGCGATGACGCAGCCGCCGCACTACGGTGGGGCCGTGCCGCGGAGTCGATCATCCGCTGCGCGCTGACGCTGTGGGCGATTGCGGCTATCGTCGATGCATGCCGATCCTGCCTGCGCTCGACAGTGATGGCGCCTTGTTCTTCGACTTCGACGGCACGCTCGTGGACCTCGCGCCGCGGCCCGAGGCCGTGTGCGTTTCCGCGACCCTCGCCGCCGACCTCCAGGCGCTGCAGCGGCGCTGCGGCGGCGCGCTCGCCATCATCTCGGGGCGGCCGGTCGACCAGATCGACGGCCAGCTGGCGCCGGTGCGGCTGCCGGTCGCAGGCGTGCACGGCAGCGAGCGGCGCGACGCGGCCGGCCGCTGGCACCGCGCGCCGTTGCCCTCCCTCGAGGCGGCGCGGGCGGCGCTGGAGGCCTTCTGTGCCGCGCGGCCCGCGCTCCGCCTGGAGTTGAAGCCGGGCGCGCTCGCGCTGCACTATCGCGGCGCGGACGCCCTGGCCGACGCCTGCTCGGCAGCGATGCAGCAGGCGCTCGGATCCACCCAAGGCATGGTGCTGCTGCACGGCAAGAAGGTCATCGAGCTCAAGGCAGCGGCGGTCGACAAGGGCCGTGCCGTCGCGGCCTTCATGGCCGAGCCGCCGTTCGTGGGCCGGCGGCCCTGGTGTTTCGGTGACGACGTCACCGACGAGGCGGCGTTTGCCGCGGTGCTCGCGCGGGGCGGCGTCGCCGTGAAGGTGGGTGACGGCGACAGCATCGCGCCGTGGCGTCTGAGCGCGCCGGCGGCGCTGCGCGAGTGGGTGCACCACCGAGCTCGCGCAGGAACACCGGCATGACACCACCGACCGGACCCGCGGGGGCTCCGACGTCGTCGCTCGCACTGGGCGTGATCGGCAACTGTGCCGCGAGCGCGCTGATCGACCAGCGCGGCACCATCGTGTGGAGTTGCTGGCCGCGGGTCGACGGTGATCCGGTGTTCCATGCGCTGCTCGGCGTCGCGTCCGACGAAGGCGACGGCGCCTTCGCGATCGAGTTGGAAGGCTGGGTGCGCACGGAGCAGGCGTACGTCGAGAACACGGCGGTGCTGCGCACGCGCCTGTGGGACGCGCAGGGGCAGGGCATAGAGATCACCGACTTCGCGCCGCGTTTCCTCGCGCGCGGTCGCATGTATCGGCCACTGATGCTGGTGCGGCGGCTGCGCCTGCTGGCCGGCGCGCCGCGGGTGCGCGTGCGGGTGCGGCCGCGCTTCGACTGGGGCCGGGTTGCGCCGCGCCTGACGCAGGGCAGCCACCACGTGCGCTACGTCGGGCCCGATCAGGTGCTGCGCCTGACCACGTCGATCCCGCTTGCCTACGTGCTGCAGGAAAGGACTTTCGTGCTGACCGAGACGGCGAGCCTGGTGCTCGGCCCCGACGAGTCGCCCGACCTCGGCCCGGACGAACTCGCCGACACCTACGAGCGCGAGACGCTCGCCTATTGGCGCGTCTGGACGCGCCGGCTGGCTCTTCCGCTGCAGTGGCAGGAGGTCGTCATCCGCGCGGCGATCACGCTCAAGCTGTGCGTGCACGAGGACACCGGCGCGATCGTCGCCGCGCTGACGACCAGCATCCCGGAGGCGCCGGGCACGCAGCGCAACTGGGACTACCGCTACTGCTGGCTGCGCGATGCCTTCTTCGTCGTCCGGGCACTCAACAGCCTGAGCGAAGTGGGCACCATGGAGGACTACCTGCGCTGGCTGCGCAACGTCGTGGCACACGCCGGCGCCGACCACGTGCAGCCGCTGTACGGCATCGGCCTGGAGCACACCCTGGCCGAGGAGATCGTGCCCCAGCTGCCGGGTTACCGCGGCCACGCGCCGGTGCGGCGCGGCAACCAGGCCTACGAACACTTCCAGCACGACGTCTACGGCAATATCGTGCTCGGCGCGTCACAGGCGTTTCACGACCGTCGGCTGCTGCACCCGGCCGGCCCGGCCGAGTTCCGGCTGTTCGAGGCGGTCGGCGAGCAGGCGGTGCGCGTGCACGACCAGCCCGATGCCGGCATGTGGGAGCTGCGCACGCGCGCGCGCGTGCACACCTCGTCGATGCTGATGTGCTGGGCGGCGTGCGACCGACTGGCCAAGATCGCGGCACGGCTGCTGCTGCCCGAGCGTGCCGCCCACTGGCAGCGACACGCCGACGGGATGCGCACCCGCCTGCTCGCCGAGGCCTGGAACGAGCGCCGCGGCGCCTTTGTCGAGAGCCTGGGCGGCGAACACCTCGATGCCAGCGTGCTGCTGATGGCCGAGGTCGGCATCATCGACCCGCGTGATCCGCGGTTCGTGTCGACGATCGACGCGCTCGAGAAAGCGTTGTGCGACGGGCCGTACATGCGCCGCTACGAGGCGGCCGACGATTTCGGCCGGCCCGAGACCGCCTTCAACATCTGCAGCTTCTGGCGGCTCGACGCGCTGGCGCGCATCGGCCGGCGCGACGAGGCGCACGCGATCTTCGAAGCCATGCTCGCGGCGCGCAACCACCTCGGGCTGATGAGCGAGGACACGCACCCGGTCACCGGCGAGATGTGGGGCAACTTCCCGCAGACCTATTCGATGGTCGGGCTGATCAATGGCGCGGTCCGGCTGTCGCAGCCCTGGGAAACGGTGATCTGATGCCGCGCCTGGTGGTGGTGTCCAACCGGGTCGACGACCCGCGCAAGCCGGCCGCTGGCGGCCTCGCCGTGGCGCTGGGCGAGGCCCTGCGCGCCAGCGGCGGGCTCTGGTTCGGCTGGAGCGGGCGCACCGTGGAGGCGAGCTCCGGCAACCAGCTTCACACGCAGCGCGCCGGCGACGTCACGCTGACGACGATCGACCTCTCGGAGGCCGACCACCAGGCCTACTACCTGGGCTACGCGAACGGCGTGCTGTGGCCGGTCTTCCACTACCGGCTCGACCTGGCCGACTTCGACGCCGGCGACATCGAGGGCTACCGGCGCGTCAACCGGCTGATGGCGCACAAGCTGATGCCACTCCTGCGCGCGGACGACATCGTCTGGGTGCACGACTACCATCTGATCCCGCTCGCGGCCGAACTGCGCGCGATGGGCAGCGCGCACCGGATCGGCTTCTTCCTGCACATCCCGCTGCCGCCGCGCACGATCCTGGCCGCGGTTCCGCAGCACGGCTGGCTGCTGCGCTCGCTGCTGTCGTACGACCTGGTCGGCTTCCAGACCCACTCCGACCGCGAGCACTTCGCCGAGTACGTGCTGACCGAGGCGGGCGGCGAACGTCAGGGCGATGACCGCTTCCATGCGTTCGGCCGCACGGTGCGCGCGCGCGCGGTGCCGATCGGCATCGACGTCGACGAGTTCGAGGCCCTCGGGCGTGGCGACGAGGCGCAGCAGACCTTTCGCACGATGCGCGAGCGGTACGCGTCGCGCCGCCTGCTGGTCGGGGTCGACCGGCTCGACTACAGCAAGGGCCTGCCGCAGCGCGTACGTGCGTTCCGGCGCCTGCTGGAGCAGTATCCGGAGAACCGCCGCACCGCGACGCTGATCCAGGTGGCAGCGCCGTCGCGCGAGAACGTCGAGGCGTACGTCGACATCCAGCACGAGCTGGAGTCGCTGTGCGGCGCGATCAACGGCGACTTCGGCGACCTCGACTGGATGCCGGTGCGCTTCATCCGCCGCGCGGTCGCGCGGCGCCGGCTGCCGGGCCTGTACGCGGCCAGCGCTGTGGCGCTCGTGACGCCGCTGCGCGACGGCATGAATCTGGTCGCGAAGGAGTACGTCGCGGCGCAGGATCCGGCCGATCCGGGCGTGCTGGTGCTGTCGCGCTTCGCCGGCGCGGCCGCCCAGATGGCCGACGCGCTGCTCGTGAACCCCTACGACACCGCAGGCACCGCCGACGTGATCCAGCAGGCGTTGCGCATGCCGCTCGAGGAGCGCCGCGCGCGCCATGCGAAGCTGATGGCGTCGGTGCGCGCCGAAGACGTGCACTGGTGGGCACGCGAATTCCTCACCGCGCTGCAGGCCGAAGGGATCTGAGCGTGCGGGCGTCGAGCGCGGCCGATCTGCAGGCGCCGGGCGCGTGAACCGCAACCTGCTGCTGCTGGCGCTGTGCCAGGGCCTGTTCCTCACCAACAACGTCACCTTCATCGCGATCAACGGCCTCGTCGGGCTGCAACTGGCGCCGTACGGGTGGATGGCGACGTTCCCGGTCGCCGGCTACGTGATCGGGGCGGCGTTGTCGACGCCGCTGGTGGCGCGAATGCAGTCGCGACAGGGGCGCAGGCGATCGTTCCAGTTCGGCTTGCTGGTCGGCGCCGCGTCGGCGGCCGTGTGCGCGCTGGCGGTGACGGTCGGCAGCTTCGGCCTCGTCGTCGCGGCGACGGTGGTGGCCGGCTTCTACAGCGCCAATGCGCAGCTGTACCGCTTCGCCGGGCTCGAGCTGGCGGCGACCTCGTACAAGGAGAAGGCGATCTCGCTCGTGATGGCCGGCGGCGTGATCGGCGCCGTGATCGGGCCCAACCTCGCGAGCGCGACCCGCACCCTGTTGCCGGTGGACTACGCCGGCGCCTACCTGTCGCTGGTCGGCGTGGCACTGTTGGCGTTGATCGCGCTGTCGTTCATCCGCTTCCCCGCACATCTCCGGCCGGCCGCCGATGCGCCGCGCGGGCGGCCGCTGCGCGAGATCGTCCGCCAGCCGACGTTCATCGTCGCGGTGACCGCCGGGGCACTCGGCTACGGCGTGATGAACCTGCTGATGGCGGCCACGCCGCTGGCGATGCAGCAGTGCAGCCACCCGTTCGACCGCATCGCGCTGGTGCTCGAGTGGCACGTGCTCGGCATGTTCGTGCCGAGCTTCTTCACCGGCCACCTGATCCGGCGATTCGGCGTCCGGCCGGTGATGTTCACCGGTGCGCTGCTGAACCTGGCCTGCGTCGGTGTGGCGCTGTCAGGAGTCGATGTGATGCAGTTCCTGGTCGCGCTGTTCCTGCTCGGCGTCGGCTGGAACTTCCTTTTCACCGGCGGCACGACCCTGCTGACGACGACCTACCGCCCGGAGGAGAAGACACGCGCGCAGGGGGCGATGGACTTCTGCGTCTTCGGCACCATGGCGATGACGTCGGTGGCCTCTGGCGCGGTGGTGACGACGCAGGGCTGGACCTGGCTGAACGTCGGGTCGCTGCTGCCGATCATGGCGATCGGGATTGCATTACTCTGGCTGGGCCGCCGCGCCACGCCGTCGGCGCTGTCGGCGCCCGGCTGAGGCCGCGCCGCTGGCTGACAGGTCGCTCGAGGGTCGCTCACGCGTCGCTCAGTGGTCAGTCAACCCCAAGCGCGCGAGCACGCCGTTCAGTTCATCGAGCGAATCGAAGCCGATCGCGATCTCGCCCTGCTCGCCGCGTCGCGTGCGCTTCTTGACACGAATGTCGACGGTCGCGGTCAGGTGGTCGGCCAGTGCCGTTTCCAGCCGCAGGATCTCGCGCGGCTTGTCGGCCGCGCGCGCGTGCAGCAGCGGCGCCTGGCGCCCGCCGCCCGTCGTCACCCGCGTGACGAGGCGCTCGGCCTCGCGCACGCTCAGCTTCTTGGCGGCGATCTCGGTCGCGCTGGTGATCTGCAGGGCGCCCGACAGCGCGAGCAGCGCGCGGGCGTGGCCCATGTCGATGTCGCCGGCCATCAGCATCTGCTGCACCGGCGCCGTCAACTGCAGCAGCCGCAACAGGTTGGTCGCCGCGCTGCGGGATCGACCCACGGCCTGCGCCGCCTGTTCGTGAGTGAGCGCAAACTCGTCAACCAGCCGTTTGAGACCCTGGGCCTCTTCCAGCGGGTTCAGGTCCTCGCGCTGGATGTTCTCGACCAGCGCCATGACCGCAGCGGCTTCGTCGGGCACCACGCGCACGAGCACCGGCACCTCATCGAGCCCGGCCAGGCGCGCCGCCCGTACGCGCCGCTCACCGGCGATGATCTCGTAACGTGTGGCGGCGCCGTCCGCGCCGTCGACCGGGCGCACGAGCACCGGCTGCATCACGCCCTGGGTGCGGATGCTCTCGGCCAGCTCGTACAGCGAGCCCTCGTCCATGCGCGTGCGCGGCTGGTAGCGGCCGGTCTGAAGACGGTCGAGCGCGAGCCGCGCCGGTT
>JBDTUO010000078.1:0-9264 GCA_040007675.1 Rubrivivax sp. | reverse complement strand
CTGAGCCCCTGAACACCCGACCGCTGGATCGGTTGTCCGCGTTTGTGCCGATGGGTCGCCCCCCAGGGCTTGGCCTAGCATCGGCGTCTCATTCGTATGATGTTCCTTCAGGAGATGCCCTCATGATCCAAAGCCGCCGTTTGATCCTCGTCGCCGCCGCCCTCACCGTCGGTGCAGCCCTGCCCGCCGCCGCGCAGCAGGTGCGCCTGATGACCGGCCCCCAGGGCGGATCGTGGTATCCGCTCGGCGGCGCCATCGCCAATATCGGTGACGAGGCGGGGGTCAAGGTGCAGGTGCTGCCCGGCGCCGGCATCGCCAACGTGAAGGCGATCCAGGCCGGCAAGGCAGACCTCGGATTCGCGAACTCGATCTCGACCGTCGACGGCGTCGCCGGCCGCGCTCCGTTCACCGAGAAGGCGACCAACGTCTGCAACGTCGCGACGCTGTACCCGCAGTACTTCCAGGTGGTCGCGAATGCCGACTCCGGGATCAAGTCGCTGGGCGACCTGAAGGGCAAGGGCATCGCGGTGCAGCCGAAGGGCAACACGGCCGAGTTCATCAGCCAGCAGGCGCTGGAGGTGTACGGCATGAAATACGAGGACATGGGGCGCGTCAGCTACGTGTCGTACACCGATGCGGTGTCGCTGATGAAGGACAACAACGCGCAGGTCTTCACGCTCGGCACGACGGTGCCTGCCTCGGCCATCATGGACCTGGCGTCGGCACGCGACATCACGATCGTCGGCATCCCGGAAGAGAAGTTCCAGGCGATGCGCAAGCTGAACCCGGGCTACACCAAGCTCGTGATCCCGGCCGGCAGCTACCCGAAGCAGACCACCGACGTGCAGACGATCGGCTACGCGACGCACGTGATCGCGCGTTGCGACCTCGCCGACGACGTCGTCTACAAGGTGCTGAAGGGCATCGTCGCCAAGAAGGCCGACCTCACCGCGATCGCCAACGCGATGGCGCCGACGACGCCGAAGATGATGGCCGAGGACATCGGCGTGCCGATGCACAAGGGCGCGTTGAAGTTCTACAAGGAGGCGGGCATCCTCTGATGCCGCCCCCGACGCGGGCTGCGGGCCGGGATCGGCCTCAGGCCCGCGTCACCGGCCCAACCTCGACCGCGCCGCGGCCCGGCGCCTGAGCGCGTGATGACGCCGATGCCGAACCTGCCCGAGACATGGACCCGTCGCTCGATCACCGGCGTCGCGGTCGCGATGTCGGTGTTCCATCTCTGGGTCGCCTTCGTCGGGCCGCCGAATGCCTACGTGATGCGCGGCGTGCACCTCGCCTTCGCGCTCGTGCTGGGGTTCCTGATCATGCCCGGGCGCGACGGCCGTGCGACGCGGGTCTCGGGGTTCGACCTGGTGCTGGTGCTGGCCGCCGCCGCCGCGTCGCTGTACCCGATGCTGAACCTGTCGTACATCGAAGCCCGGATGTACTACGTCGACGATCCGGTGTTCGCCGACTATGTGTTCGGGGGGGCGCTGATCGTGCTGATCCTGGAGGCCACGCGGCGCGCCACCGGCTGGGCGCTGCCGATCACCGCGCTCGTGTTCCTGGCCTACGGAATCACGCTCGGCGGCCAGTCGGTCGCGATCATGCTCGACCAGCTGTACCTGACGACGGAGGGCATTTTCGGTATCCCGCTCTACGTCTCGGCGACCTACGTGATGCTGTTCATCCTGTTCGGCAGCTTCGTCGAGAAGAGCGGTGCCGGGCAACTTTTCATGGACTTCGCGCTCGCACTCGCAGGGCACACCTCGGGCGGGCCGGCCAAGGTCGCGGTGATCACCAGCAGCCTGTTCGGCACCGTGTCGGGCAGTGCAGTCGCCAACGTGATGACGACCGGCACCTTCACGATCCCGCTGATGATGCGCACCGGCTATCGGCCGGCCTTCGCCGGCGCGGTGGAGGCGGTGGCGTCGACCGGCGGCCAGCTGATGCCGCCGATCATGGGTGCGGCCGCCTTCGTGATGGCCGAGTTCCTCGGCGTGTCCTACCTGACGGTGGCCGGATTCGCGATCCTGCCGGCAGTGCTGTACTACGTCGCGGTCTTCATGGCGGTGCACTTCGAGGCGCGCCGCATCGGCCTGAAGGGCTTGCCCAAGGCCGACCTGCCGCGCTTGAAAGCGGTGCTCTCCGAGCGCGGTCACCTGTTCCTGCCGCTGGTGGTCATCGTCGCGGTGTTGCTGAGCGGGCGCAGCGCCGCGTTCGCCGCGCTGTGCGGCATCGGCTCGGTGCTGCCGACGACGTGGCTGCGCGCGAGCACGCGCCACACCTTCGGCTGGCGCGCCATCATCGACGCGCTCGAGTCCGGAGCACGCAACACCCTGGTCGTCGCGCTGGCCTGCGCCTGCGCCGGCATCGTCATCGGCACCATCACGCTGACCGGCCTCGGCCTGAGCTTCACCGGCGTCGTGCTCGCACTGAGCCAGAACTCGCTGCTGCTCGCGCTGCTGCTGACGATGCTGGCCGGCATCCTGCTCGGCATGGGCCTGCCGACCACCCCGGCCTACATCGTGCAGGTCGCGTTGCTGGTGCCGGCGCTGGTCAAGCTCGGCGTGCGCGTCGAGGCGGCGCACCTGTTCGTGCTGTACTTCGCCGTGCTGTCGGCGATCACGCCGCCCGTGGCGATGGCGGTGTATGCGGCCAACGGCATCTCGCGCGGCACGCTGATGGACACCAGCTGGGCGGCGGTCAAGCTCGGCTTGACCGGCTACATCATCCCGTTCATGTTCGTGTTCTCGCCGTCCCTGCTGCTGATCGGGGATCCCGGCACGGTCGCGCTCGCGGTGATCACGGCCACGCTGGGCGTGGTCTGCCTGGCTGGCGGGCTGCACGAGGCCTTTTTCCTCGGGTCCGCGCGCTCGTGGGAGCGCGTGATGCTGATCGTCGCGGCCTTCGTGCTGATCAAGCCGGGCTGGATCACCGATCTGATCGGCATCGCGCTGGTGTTGCTGACGCTGCTCAGCCAGCACTTCGTTCGCACGCCGCAGCCGCAGCCGCAACCCCGGCCGGGTACCGATTGACCCCGGGGGCAGGGGCCCGGGCAGCGACTTTTTTTTGCCCACCACCCTGCGCTGCGGCCCTGGGCCGCGCGCGTGACGGAGCCTTGCCTTGCCGATCCAGTTGTTCAGCTTCGACACCCCCAACGGCCGCAAGATCAGCGTCGCCCTCGAAGAGATGGGTCTGCCCTACGACGTGCAGGTGGTCGACATCACGCGCGGCGAGCAGCACGCCGAGACCTTCGTCCGTCTCAGCCCGAACCACAAGATCCCGGCCATCCTCGATCCCGAGGGGCCGGGTGGCGCGCCGCTGTCGGTGTTCGAGTCCGGCGCGATCCTGATCTACCTGGCCGAGAAGACCGGTCGATTCCTGCCGAGCGACCCGGTCCGGCGCGTCCGCGCCCTCGAGTGGCTGATGTGGCAGATGGGTGGCTTCGGGCCGATGCCGGGGCAGGTGCATCACTTCATCGCGCTCGACAACGAGGCCGAGCGTGCCTACGGGCTGGCGCGCTACATGAAGGAGACGCGGCGCCTCTATGCGGTGATGGACGCCCACCTGTCACAACACGAGCATTTCGCAGACGAACTCAGCATCGCCGACTTCGCGGTGCTCGGCTGGGCCTGGCGCCATCCGCGCCACAAGGTCGACCTGGTGGAGTTCCCGCACGTGAAGCGCTGGTACGACGCGCTGATGGCGCGACCGGGCGTGAAGCGCGGGTTCGCGGTGCCGCTGCGGCACGCCGCGGGCTAGGCGCGCCGCAGGGCCCGCGAGGCGCCGTGCGCCTCATCGCCCCGGCATGTCCTTGACCGAGTAGCCGAGGCTGACCGTGGCGTCGGCCGGAATGGGCGGCATCGTCGCGTTCCACGCCAGCCAGTAGTCGCGCATCTGACGCAGTCGTTCGGGCTCTCGTGGCCCCAAGTTGGCGCGTTCGCGGGCATCGCTGACGATGTCGAACAGGTACTCGTGCGCGTCGACCTTCAGGTACTTCCAGCGGCCCTGGCGCATGGCGCGCTGCTGGCGGTGGTTCATGCGCCAGAACATCGGCCGCTCGAAACTCGTCGCAGGGTTGCGCAACACGCCTTGAAGCGACACGCCGTCGAGCGGAAAGTCGGGGTCGGCACGGCCGCCGCCGAGCTCGAGCATCGTTGCCGACCAGTCCATCGTCATGCAATGCTGGTCGCTCACCGTGCCGGCCGGGATCGCGCGGGGCCAGTGCGCGACCCAGGGCACGCGGATGCCGCCTTCCGTCAGGTCCATCTTGCCGCCGACCAGTGGCCAGTTGTCGCTGAATCGCTCGCCCCCGTTGTCGCTCGTGAAGACGATCAGCGTGTCGTCGAGCACGCGCTGCTCGCGCAGCACCTGCACCAGCCGGCCGATGCCTTCGTCCATGTGATGGATCATCCGGCGGTAGCGTTCGACGTTGCCGCCGTCCAGGTGGAACAGGTTCGCGGCGACGTCGGCCGCGACGTCGGCGTCGGCGCGCGTTTCCCATGGCCAGTGGGGCGCCGTGTAGTGCAGGCTCAACAAGAAGGGCTTGCCGGAACGGGCCGCTCCAGCCCTGCGCTCGACGACGTCGATGGCGCGGGCCGAGAAGAGGTCGGTCAGGTAGCCGGCCTCGCGGTGCTCGATTTCACCGAGGTACAGGTCGTGGTCGCCCTTGCCCGAGCAATGGGTGAAGTAGTCCACGCCGCCGGCCATGATGCCGAAGTACTCGTCGTAGCCTGAGCGCAGCGGCCCGAACGACGGTGGGTATCCGAGGTGCCACTTGCCCACCAGCGCGGTGTGGTAGCCGGCCTGACGCAACAGCGACGGCAAGGTCGGCATCTCCGGCGGCAGGCCGAGCGTCGTGCTGCCCTTGCTGCGGCTGTTGATCGGCTCTTCCAGCGCGCCGCGCAGCCGGTACTGGTAGCGCATCGTGATCAGCGCGAAGCGCGTCGGCGAGCAGACCGGCGAGTTGGCATAGCCGTCGGTCAGGCGAAGTCCGCCGGCGGCCAGCGCGTCGATGTGCGGCGACACGGCGCCAAAGGCCGCCTCGCGGCCACCGTAGCAGCCGAGGTCGGCATAGCCGAGGTCGTCGGCGACGACATAGATGATGTTGGGCTTCATGTGAGGCTGGAAATCGCCAAACCCCCGTTCTTCAGGGGAGCAGCCGGATGAACACGCACAAGCATGCACGACTAACGTGCGCGCGTCGATTCGAGGTGGCCCGCCAGAGGGTGTTTCAGGGGCTGAGCGGAGCTCCGGCGGCGGGGCAGGGTGTCACGCCGGCGACGGCACACAAGTGGCTGACGCCATTTCCCGGCTGGGGGACCCGGCGGCCGGACAGTCCGGCCGCCCTCGTCGAGGCATGCCCTACCGGCGTCGCCCGCAGCTGCAGCCTGGCACTCTCCCGGCACCGTCCGTCGCAAACGGGTGCATGAATGCGCGGGGCTGGCTAAGGTCGTGGCGCGGGGGAAGAATGCGGCCCAGCCACCACAGCAGGCAGCCGGACCCCACGGGTGGCACTCGCGCCAGGACGGATCACGATTCCCCGCCACGGGTGACCGACAACCGGTGCACGACAACTCAGCGAAAGCGAGCACATCGCCATGGATGCATCGATCCCGGTCGCTTCGGTTGCCTCCAGCAGCCCGTCGCTCACCGAGCGCATGGCGCCGATCGCGGCGGCCCAGCGGATCGTGTCACTCGACGTCGTGCGCGGCTTTGCGCTGCTCGGCATACTCCTGATGAACATCGAGTGGTTCAACCGTCCGATTGCCCTGCTGGGCACCGGCATGCCACGCGGCTTGACCGGTGCCGACTGGCTGGCCAGCTGGTTCATCGCGTACTTCGTCCAGGGCAAGTTCTGGACCATCTTCTCGCTGCTCTTCGGCATGGGTTTCGCGGTGATGATGGTGCGCGCGGAGCGGGCCGGGCGCGACTTCACGCAGATCTACCTGCGGCGCGTGCTGGCGCTGGCCGTGTTCGGTGCCGCGCACTTCATCTTCCTGTGGCAGGGCGACATCCTGTTTTCCTATGCCGTCGCCGCGTTGCTGCTGATGGTGACGCTGTACGCCAGGCCCAGGCCGCTGGCGTTGGCCATCGCGGTGCTCGCCGGCCTGGGGTTCATTCCCGGCATGGACAGCTTTTTCGGCATCGCGGGCGGCGTCGCCATCGCGGGCCTGCTGGGGCTGTACCTGCGCAGCGACAGACGCGTGGCGTTGCGGGGGTATCGACTGCCGGTGTTCTCGCTGGTGCTGCTGCTGCTCGGCGCGGCGCTGTGCCTCGCGGCGGTGGTGTTCTGGTTGTTGCCGGACGGACCGACGGAACCGCGCGGTCCGCTTTCGGTCTTCGGCCCGCTGGTGCTGATCGCGGGCTGGCTGTCCTGCAAGTACTTCGAGCCAGCCGAGAAGCGCAGTCTGCGCCTGGGGGCGAGCCTCTACCTCCTGCTCGCGCTCGGTATGACGTTGGCAAACGTGTACCGCCACTTCGCTCCCGATCCGTTGGCGGCCTTTGCGCCCGGGGCACGGGTCACTGCGGCGGCACCCGCCGTCGGCCCACTGGGCACTCCATTGGCGTCCGACAGCGGCGCGTTGGCTCCGACCGGTGCCGCCAGCGCCACCAGTGCCGATGGCGCGCAGCCCAGCAAGACGAAGACCGAGCGCTACGTGGAGCGCGAGGAGGAGCGTGCAAAGCGGCTGGCTGAGCGCACGCGCGACACGGCCGATGAGTTGCGCATCATGACCCAGGGCCGTTACTGGGAAGCGGTGATGCACCGCGCCAGCCTGTTCCCGGAGAAGGTGGCGGGCGATTTCGGCTTCTCCGTCATCTTGATCGGCATGTTCCTGCTCGGCATCGGCTTCGTGCGCTCGGGGGTGATGGACAACGCCCGCGACCACCTGCCGCTGTTCCGCAAGCTCGCGCTGTGGGGGCTGGTGGGGGGCATCGGCATCGGTCTCGCGGGCAGCATGATCACCGTGTCGCACACGCCGGGCGATCGCACCGACGGCTGGGGGATTGCCTTCGCCCTGAGCATGCTGGGCAACCTGCCTGCGTGTCTGGGCTACGTGGGTCTGGTGGTGGTCATGCTGCACAGCAAGACTGTCTTCTCACGCATCGCCATTCTGGCGCCGCTGGGCCGCATGGCGCTGACCAACTACCTGCTGCAGTCGCTGATCTGCTCGATCTACTTCTACGGCTACGCGCTGGGCCACTGGGGCATGCCGCGCGCCCAGCAGGTGGTGTTCGTCGTCGTGGTCTGTGCGGCGCAGGTGGCCTTCAGCCACTGGTGGCTGTCGAAGTTCCGCTACGGGCCGATGGAGTGGTTCTGGCGCGGGTTCACCTACCGCCAGGTGCCGAAGTTCCGCCTTTGACGGACGGCGCCGGGAGCAGCTCGATGCGCTGCGACAGCGCGGCCTCGATGCGATCACGCGAGTAGAGTAGCGGAAAGTAGGCGCCCTCGAGCCAGAGCGGCGCCAGGTCGCGGTAGTGCGGGCTGGCGGGGTCGCCCGACTGACCCGGTGCGTTGACGGCGCGCGAGTTGTCCCAGGCGCCGACGTCCAGCACGACGCGAAAGCTCGGCCCGCCGACCTGGCGAAAGTTGTCCGGATCGAAGCTGGACAGGTTGACAGTGGCGCCGCCCCCCTGTCTGGGCATCGGGCCGACATTCAGGCGTGCTCGCAGCGGCGCGTCGGCCGCATTGGCCAGCGCGTGCGGAAAAAGCGCCTGCTGCAAGCGGCCCCACTGCCAGCGCGCCGGATCGACGCCAGCCAGCTGCTGCATGTCGACCCAGGCCGCGCCCAGGCTTGTTCCCAGCACCGCGTCCCGCCGGGTGACGGCATCGCGACTCCATCGCTGCTCCGGGCGCTCGAGGCTGCCCAGCAGGACATCGGCGTCGGTCGCGCGAATCAGGCTGGCGGCCGAGGCCGGCAGCACGGCTTTGCGAAACGCGGGATCGAGGTGGCGCGACCACCAGACTTCGAACAGGGCGGCTGCCGCCGAATCGGTGCTGGCGCGCGCATCCCAGCCGAGCAGCAGCGTGGCGGCCGACCGCGCCCGCGCATCGTCGAACTGCAGGCTGCGCAGCACCGCCTGCAGGCGGCGCGCCGGCAACGACACCACGTCGTTCTGCAGCCGCATCGAATCCTCGAGGCTGACTTTGGGCAAGCTGCCCAGCACTTCGGAGATGCGCTGTTGTCGGGAGCCCGCCGGCCATTCGAAACCCAGCTTGCGCTCGCGGTACGGATAGCCGGCCGGCAGGTTCATCTCGTTGGCGCTCGCGAACCAGCCCGACACCGGGTTCAGCAGCCAGGGCAGCTGCGCGCCCGGCCAGAAGCCGGACCACTCGTAGCGCCCGTCGCCGGGCACCGGCAGCAGGCCGTCCCAGTTCGGGCGCCTGGGCGCCCGCCCACCGGCGACCCAGCCGATGTTGCCGTCGACGTCAGCGTAGACCTGATTCTCGGCCGGCGTGCCCCAGCCAGACATCGCCTGTCGGAACTCGGTGAAGCTCTTCGCCCGCAGGTACTGAATGCTGGCGAAGTAGGGTGCCGTACCGGGCTCGAACCAGACCGAGCGCACGGCATAGGCGCGGCGTTTCGCGCGGTCGATGTAGGTCACCGGGCCATGGCGCGTGAAGCGCAGTTCCACGGTCTCCGGCCGCTGGCCACGCACGGCGATCGATTCCGTCACCACACGCAGCTTTTCCCAGCGGCCGCGGTAGCGGTAGGCCGTGGCCTCGGCGGCGTCGGTTTCGTAGACGAGCAGGTCTTCCTGGTCGATGGCAAACACCGTCAGCCCGAAGGCGACGCGGCCGTTGTGGCCGATCGAGATGCCGGGCAGCGCCGGCTCGCCGCCGCCGATGACGTCCAGCCCGGGCGCGTTCAGGTGCACGATGTAGCGCAGCGACGGTGCCGCGTTCACGCGGTGCGGATCGCTCGCCAGAATCGGCCGGCCGGTGGCCGAGCGTGCCGGCGCCACGACCCACGCATTGCTGCCTTGCCAGGGAGCGCCACCATCGGCCATCGCCAGCGAAGGCGGCGCATCGCGCGCCGAACGCTTGCCGCCGCGCCCGCTGACGAGCACGCGCTGCGTGGCCAGGACGTAGTCGCGCAATGCCGCGGGCGGGATGCAGGGGTCCAGCCCGACGGGGATCGCCGTCTCCCAGGGGGGCGACAGCGGAGCGCGGATTTCGTCGATCTTCAGCGTGCTGCGGCAGGCCATGGTGGCGCGCCACACTTCCGAGGCCAGGTTGCGAGTCAGACCATGGCTGCG
>JBDTUO010000077.1:0-9294 GCA_040007675.1 Rubrivivax sp. | reverse complement strand
GGTGGCGGTGGCGGTGGCGGTGGCGGTGGCGGTGGCGGCCGCTTCGGCGACCAGGCGGCGCACGTCGTCCTTGCGCACCTTGCCCAGCGCCGTGCGCGGGATGGCGTCGACGAAGAGCACGTCCTTGGGGTGCTTGAAGCGCGCGATGCGCCCTTCGCACAGCGCGATCAGCTGAGCGTGCGTGAGCGCCGCACCCGGCTGCGGCACGACCACGGCGACGATCACCTCGCCCCAGCGTTCATCGGCACGCCCGACGACCACCGCTTCGGCGACCTGCGGGTGTTCGAGCAGCAGCGCCTCGACTTCGGAAGGGCTGACGTTCTCGCCGCCGCTGATGATCATGTCCTTGAGCCGGCCGTCGATGTAGAGGAATCCTTCCGCGTCGAGGTGGCCCAGGTCGCCCGAGTGAAACCATCCACCGGCCAGCGCACGCGCAGTGGCTTCGGGGTCGCGCCAATAGCCGCTCATCAGGTTGTCGCCGCGCGCGAGCACCTCGCCGGGCTGGCCGCTGGGCAGCTCGCAGCCGTCGACGTCGACGATGCGCAGCGCGCCGTGGCAGGCCGCGCGGCCGGTCGAGCCGGCCTTGCGCAGCGCTTCGTCAGCATGCAGGCAGGCGGCGATCGGCGCGGTCTCGGTGGCGCCCCACACCTGCACCAGCGGCACGCCGCGCGCATGCACGGCCTGGATGATTCGCATCGGCACCTGGGTCGAGCCGGTCGAGATCATGCGCAGGCTGCCGAGGTCGGCTTTCGCCCAGCGGGGGTGCGCCAGCATGGCGTCGAGCTGTGCCGGCACCAGCACGGTGAGCGTGATGCGCTGGCGCTCGATCGCATCGAAGGTCGCGTCGGCGCCGAACTTGGCATGCAGCGTCACCGTGCAGCCGGCCTGCAGCGCGGGCAGGGTCTGGATGTTCAGCCCGCCGACGTGAAACAGGGGCAGCGTCGTCAGCACGCGGTCGTCATGCGTCAGGCCATGCATGTCGACGCTGTTGGCGGCGTTGCACAGCAGGGAGCGCTGCGTCAGCAGCACGCCCTTGGTCCGGCCGGTGGAGCCCGACGTGTAGCACAGCAGCAGCGGCGTGTCGGCGCTGCCCTGCGCTGCCGGCAGGGGCCCACGCACCGGCGGCGCGAAGTCCGCCCAGTCAAACCAGCCGCTCGGCGCTGCAGCGCCCAGCGCGACGCAGGCGGTGGCCGCCTGCGCGATCGGTGCGGCGGCGCTGGCCGCGACGAACGGGGCGTCGACGAAGAGCAGGGCTGGCGGATCGTCGCGCAGCAGCGCCTGGTGCTCGGGCGGCGCCAGGCGCCAGTTCAAGGGCATGAAGATCGCACCGAGCCGGGCGCAGGCGAACAGCGTGGCGAGCATCGCCGGGCTGTTCATGCCCAGCCAGGCCACGACGTCCCCGTGCTCGATGCCGCGTGCGGCCAGGGCGCCGGCGATCTCGTCGATCCGGGTCGCAAACGCTGCATATCCGACGTCGCGCCCTTCGAATTGCAGCGCCGCCTTGTCCGGCGTGCGCCGGGCATGCTGGGTGATCCACTGCGACAGGTCCATGCTGCGGTCCAGGTCAGTGCTGCACGGCCGCCCGAAGGGACTGACGCGCCCCAAGGGCGACGAAGTGGACCCTTTCGGTTCCACGGGGCAGCGAGCGACGCGAGCGTGGGGGCTGCTTCATTTCAGGCGTCGGTGACCTCGAGGACCACGGCCATCGCGGTGTCGCCTGCGGCGCAGCCGGTGAAGAGGCCGAAACCGCCGCCACGCAGCACCAGTTCCTCGATCAGTTCGATCACCGCGCGTGTGCCCATCGGTGCCTGCGGATGGCCCCACACCAGCGAGCAGCCGTAATTGTTCATGGTTCGCCAGTCGGTGCCCGTCATCTTGGCGAAGTACAGGTCGTTGATGGCGAAGGGGTTGTGCGTCTTGATCGCCGCCATGTCGCCGATGTCGCGGCCGGCCTGCGCGAGCGCGGCCCGGGCCGCCGGCACGGTCGCCTCGGGCATGCGTGCCAGCGCCACGCGGGCCTGGCCGAAACCGTGCAAGCGGACCGCGATCTTCGGGTCGCGGCTGAGCTCGCGGGCGCGTTCACGCGTCGCGACGACGATCGCGGCGTTGCCGTCGGCTGGGTGGGTCTGGGCGCCGAAGGTGACGCTGCCGCCATCGAGCACGGGTTTGAGAGCGGCCAGGCCTTCAGCCGTCGAGCGCGACACGCCTTCATCGCCAGCCAGCGTGACGAGGATCCTGCGCCCGCCTGGCGCAGGCACCTCGAAAGGCAGTGTCATGAAGCGGCGCAAGAACGCCGAATCGTCGGCCAGCGCCTGCGCGTACTGCGCTTCGCGGTGCAGCACCACTTCGTGCTGTGCGGCGGTGCTGATGCCGTGCGTGCCGGCCACGTTTTCGGCGGTAGTGAGCATCGAGTGACCGCCGAGCGGATCGCAGCCGAAGTTGTCCAGCACCCAGTTCTCGGCCTTGCCCGTGCCACCGGCGGCGCGGGGATCGGGGTAGTACAGATGCGGGCCGTTGGAGGTGCGGTCACAGGTCACGACGAGCGCGCAGTGCGCCAGACCGGAGCACAGTTCCTGGGTCGCCGCCAGCAGCGTGCGCACGCCGGTGGCGCAGGCCTGCATCAGCGTCGGGCCGCTGAGCTGCGGCGCGCCGATCAGTCCGGCCAGCCAGGGCATGCCGTAGAACGCATGCCGCTGCGGCACCGACAGGCCGAGCACGCCATGGTCGAAGGTGGCCGGGTCGATCTGCCGCAGTGCCAGCTCGGCACGCGCGACGCGGGCCGCGAACTCCACGCTGTGCAGGTGCGCGAGGCTGCCCTGCCAGCGCGCGAAAGGCGTGCTCCAGTAGGCGCCGTAGGGGATTTCCGCCAGGACCGTCATGGGCTTGCCCTTGGAGCGGTGGCGCCGCGCGCGCCGGCCAGCGCCGCGCGCGCCAGGCCGGTGGCTTCGATGAAGGCATGCCGCGCCTGGATCAGGTGCTCGTGCACGGCCGCTGCCGCGGCGTCGCCGTCGCCGGCGGCCAGCGCCGTCGTGATGCGTCGCAGGCCGCGCAGCACGATGCGGCGCACGCGGGCGTCGTCCAGGGTTAGCGCCCGGATATGCTGCATGTGGTCGGCATACAGCTCGATCACGCGCACCAGCCGCGCGTTCCGTACCAGCGCGAGCCAGGCCGCGCGGTAGCGCACGTTGGCCAGGCGGAATGCCTCGCTGTCGGCGTCGCGATGCGCGGCTACCGCGTCGGCCAGCGCGGCGTCGATCGGCGCGCGCAGGGCGCGTTCCGAGGTGCGCGCGGCCACATGGCGCATCGCCGCCGGCTCGATCAGGAAGCGCACCTCGTAGATGTCGTCCACGTCCGCCAGCGCCAGCGCCGGTACGGTGAAACTGCGCCCCTCGGTGGCGAGCAGGCCCTCGCTGGCCAGCCGGGCCATCGCTTCGCGCACCGGGGTCCGCGAGACCCCCAGTCGCTCAGCCAACTGCACCTCCTGCAAGGGCTGGCCTGCCACCATCGCACCACTGCGCAGGTGGCCGCGCAGCGTGTCATAGACCTGCTCGCCCAGTGCCGGGCCCCGGTCCACACGTTTCATGTCCAGATCCAAGACAGGCCCCCCGCGGGCGGCTCGGCGGCGACGTGCCGACGAGTCATGGATACTGTATACATGAAGTCGCGACGCAGACAAAGCGTCAATCGTCGGAGTTCGCGGTGATGTTGAGACAGATCAACGTGAGGTCGAGCTCAAGGGGCGGGTGCTGAGAATGGGCCCACGCGCTCAGGACAGCAGTTCGACCGTGTGACTGCCGACGATTCTTGATCTTGTTTAACTTCTGAGCAGATAGGGGCGAGCTTGCCGCGCGGAACGGGGCCGCGATTCACTCTGTGGCCGACGCCCTATGTCAGACTGAGCGTTGGGTCATCCCGCTTCGCCCGAACCATCCCGTCGACGCCGAGCCGGAGGCATTGCAGGCTGGCAACACGGGGCGGTGCGAAGCGCAGCGACGAGTCGAAAGTGAGATCTTCGGTCGATCCTTCCGAACTGCTGGCCACCCAGCGCGGCCTGCGTGATCGCCTGCTGTCGGGCAAGGTCACGGGTGACGGTCGCCGCCAGCGCGAGCTCGCCGCGGAGATGCTGCTCTACCTCGACGAGCCGCAGGCCTGCTGGGAGGTCGGTGCGCGGTGGCTCATGTCGGTGACGGCTGCCGATCGCATCGACGCCGGGTTCTCCAGCCCGCGGGACATCTATTACCGCCCGAGCTTCGAGCTCGTTCGCGCCGACCTCATGCTGCCACGCGTGCTCGGGACCGCGATGAACGCCCGCGATCCTGGCATCGCGATGGTCTGGCGGTCGACGCGCGTCGTGGTGGTCGACGACGTGCGCAGTGATCGCCGCCTCGGGCCGGGGGTGCGCGCGGCCTTGCTCGCCGCGGGCACGCGCCGCAAGCTAGCCGTCGCCTTGCGTGACGCTGAAGTCGATGTCGGCCTGCTGTGTGTCGACGCGGGAGCCGGCGATACCTGGCGGGCCGAGGAGTGTGCCCGCCTCGACGGCGTGGCGCGCGATGTCATGGCGCCAATTCTGGCCGCCGTACGTCGCTTGGCCAATGACGACGAACCGCTCGCGCGGGGTACCGTTGCGACTGAATCAGGCGAGGAATGCCACGGCCTGACGCCTACCGAGCGGCGTGTGGCACGGCTGGTCCTGGCGGGTTGCAGCTACAAGGAGATCGCGCGCCAGTTCGACCGTTCGGTGTCGACGATCGACCACCATCTGCGCAGCATGCGCCACAAGCTCGGCGTCAACTCGACCGCCAAGCTGATGCACCACCTGATGATCCAGGTCCCGGTGCCAGCAGCACCCGGAGCGCCGGCTTCGCCGAACGGCGGCAGGCACTGATCACGCGGTCGATCGCGCACGGCAGGGTTTCCGGCAAATCCACCGATCCGGCATCCACCGTGCACAGCCAGGGCTTGTCGAAACTCCGCAGCGTCGTGGCGTACGGGTGCCCAGCCCGTTCGTGCCCGGCCGTACAAACCCTGACGCGACTCCACGCGATGGACGACGCCTGCAATGAGCCAGACACTGGCCGTTCACAGGGCGTCCCGCCGGGCCGCCTGCCCACGCCATGGAGAGATCGATGAGCCAGACCTCGCAACACTTCATCCAGGGTTGCTCCCGTGACGCTTCCGACGGCGCGACGATGGACCTGATCAGCCCGATCACGGAACGTGTGCACGCTCGCGCAGCGCGCGGCACCGCGGCCGACATCGATGCCGCCGTCGCCGCGGCCCGT
Source organism: Rubrivivax sp. (assembly GCA_040007675.1). Taxonomy (GTDB): domain Bacteria; phylum Pseudomonadota; class Gammaproteobacteria; order Burkholderiales; family Burkholderiaceae_C; genus Rubrivivax. The sequence continues at coordinate 4,012 of JBDTUO010000077.1, read as the reverse complement.
GCCCAGCTCGATGGCGGCGCCTGGAGCACGATGCCTGGTTCGCAACGCGCGATCCTGATCAACAAGCTCGCCGATCTGGTCGAACGTGACGCCGACAAGATCGCCGACATGGATGCGAGCTGCATCGGCCGCCCGCCGATCGAGCCGCGCCTGCTCGATCTGCCCAACGCCATCGGGACCCTGCGCACCAGCGCCGGCTGGGCCGACAAGATCGAGGGCCGCACCATCCCGACGCCCGGCTACATGGGCATCAAGACCCTGTCGTATACACAGCGCGAACCGGTCGGCGTGGTCGGTGCGATCGTGCCCTGGAATACGCCGTTCATGATCACCACCTGGAAGCTGGGACCGGCACTGGCCGCCGGCTGCACTGTCGTCATCAAGCCGTCGGAGGAAACACCGCTGTCGGCCCTGCACCTGGCGGCCCTGTGCAAGGAAGCCGGCATCCCCGACGGCGTCGTCAACGTCGTCACCGGCGTGGGTGAAGTCGTCGGCCACGCTTTGTGCGTGCACCCCGGCGTCGACAAGATCACGTTCACCGGCAGCCCCGAGGTCGGCCGACTGATCCAGCGCGCCGCCGGCGACAGCTTCAAGCGCGTCGCCCTCGAACTCGGTGGCAAGAGCCCGCAGATCGTGTTCGACGACGCGACGCTCGAGCAGGCCATCCAGGGCTGCGCGATGGGACTCTTCTTCAACCAGGGCCAGGTCTGCGCCGCCGGAACGCGCATCCTGGCGCAACGCGGCATCGTCGAGCAGTTCGGGAAGATGCTGGCCGGCGCGGCGGCATCGATCAAGGTCGGCGATCCGGCCGACGCCGGTGTGAACATGGGCGCAGTGGCCAACCGGGCCCAGTTCGACCGCGTCAACCGCTACGTCAGGCAAGGTCTCGAGGAGGGTGCGACGGCACTCGCGGGCGGGGTCGCCGAGCATGGCACCGGGTATTTCGTCAAGCCCACGGTGTTCACCAACGTCAAGAACACGATGACCATCGCGCGCGAGGAGATTTTCGGCCCGGTCGGCGTCGTGATCCCCTTCGACACCGAGGAAGAAGCCATCGCACTGGCCAACGACTCGGTCTACGGTCTCGGCGCCACGGTCTGGACCAATGACATCACACGCGGTCATAAGGTCGCGCATGCGGTGAAGGCCGGTGCGATCGGCATCAACTGCTGGGCCCCGATCGACCCTCGCCTGCCGTGGGGCGGCATGAAGAGCAGCGGCATCGGCCGCGAGTGCGGGCTGGCTGGTGTGCTGGCCTACACCGAAGAGAAGGTGATCACGGTGCTGTTGCCCTGACCCGGCGGCCGTCACACCGCCCGTTTGCCCAGGCATGCCATGACTCAGAACTCCGTGTCGTCACTCGGCGAGCCGGCGACGTGCGAAGGGGCCGATCCCGCGGTCGTGGTTCGGCGAACGCGGACCAGCGACATCGATGTCCATACCGCGCAGTTGCAGGACTGGACGCTGCACTACGACCAGCTCGACTGTGGTTCGTTCGAGGGCAGCTTCATCGACATCCGCTGGCCAGGCATGCAGCTCTTCGTCGAGACGACGACGCGCCGCCTGCGCCAGCGCGGCCACCTGCTGCCCGACTCGTTCGGCATCGGCACCATGCTCAGCGGCGACGGGACGCTGTGCATCAATGGCATCCGCGCCGGCGTAGGCACCTTGCTGACCTGCGATTCGACTGAACTGGACCTGTGCACGCCGCCGAATTGCCGCGTCGCGGGTCTGGTGGTCGACGCCAGCACGCTGCACCGTGCTGCCGAAAGCATGCCCGGGCTGGATTCCTTGCTGCGCCCCGACATGCTGCTGGGCATGACGCCGCCCGAAGCGGCGCTCGCGCCTTGGCGCAAGCTGCTTCTGGACGTGGTGCGCCTGGCCCTCGAGCGGCCCTGGCAGTTGCACGACCCCGATGTGCAGCAACGGCTGCGCAGCAATCTGCTGATCCACCTGCTGGACGCCATGCTCGGCGCACAGCGCGCCGATCAGGTTCACTGTGCAGGTGCCCGCAAACGCATCGTCGACCGCGCCTGCGAACTGATGCTGTCGCGACTCGACGAGCCGCTGTCGCTGTTCGAGGTCTGCAGCCGCATCGGGGCAAGCCCGCGCAAGCTCGGGTACTGCTTCCAGGACGTGCTGGGCCTGAGCCCGGCGCGCTACATCAAGGCCATGCGACTGAACGACGTGCGCCGCGAACTGGCGCGTGGCGACGACCCCGAACTGAGTGTCTACGACGCCGCGGCCCGCTGCGGGTTCTGGCATTTCGGTCACTTTTCGGCCGACTACAAGAAGCAGTTCTCCGAGCTTCCGTCGCAGACCCTGGGCCGCGCCCGCTCGGGACGCGGCGGCAGCAGCTCTTTGCGGCCAGGCCACTGAGCCCGGGGCAACTGGTCGAACGTTTCGCGAGAAGCACAGAGGCAGTCAGCGCGTAGCCCCCCGACAACTCGGGCAAAGCCCGGGTCGCCTGCTCGTAGGATGCCAGAGGCAGACGTGCCGAGCGCGCGCAACTCGGCCACGCTGCGCTGCAAACACTGGGTTTGCGGGGAGTTTTGGGGTGGCATCGGATGCCGTGAACCCCTACTCGATGTTCTGCACCTGCTCGCGCATCTGCTCGATCGCCACCTTCATCTCGACCGAGACGTTGGTCAGCTCGAGCGCGGCCGACTTCGCGCCGAGCGTGTTCGCCTCGCGGTGCAATTCCTGGATCAGAAAGTCCAGCCGCTTGCCGAGCTCGCCACCGTGTTCGAGCAGGCGCTGGATCTCGTCGAGGTGCGCGCGCAGCCGGGCCAGCTCCTCGGCGACGTCGATGCGGATCGCGAAGGCCGCGGCCTCGTTCAGCGCGCGCTCCTGCAGCGCCTCGGCCGGCACGGACTGGCCGGCGCCAGCGGCGGCGAGCGCCTCGTTCCAGCGGTCGAGAAAGCGCTGCTGCTGGCGCTGCACCACGGCCGGCACCAGCGGCACGGCCTGGTCCGCCAGGCCGCGCAAGTGCTGCACACGCTCGAGCAACACCGCGACCAGGCGGGCGCCTTCGCGCGCACGCGCCTCGGCCAGACCCTGCAGCGCTGCGCGCGCCGCCGCCAGCACCGCGGCGTCGGCGCGCTCGACCGGGCTGGCGCCGCGGCACCACTGCAGCGCCTCGTGCACCGTCAGCGGCGCCGCCTTCGGCAACCAGCCCTGCACCATGCTGTCCAGCCGCGACAGGCGGCTGAGTTGCTCGGCGCTCGGGTGCGGGCCGGTGTGGTCGGCGTCACGCGCACTGCTCATTCGCAGTTCGACCTTGCCGCGCCGCAGGCTGCCTGTCACGAGCTCGCGCAGCGCGGGCTCGAGGCCGCGGAACTCGTCCGGAAGGCGCAGGCTGAGGTCGAGAAAACGGCCGTTCACCGAGCGCAGTTCGACCGTCACGCCGGGGTCGTCGGCGACCCCGGGCAGCGTGCTGGAAGCGACGCTGGCGTAGCCGGTCATGCTGTAGACTGACATTCAACTTCCAGCCAAATTCCGATTATGTCAAAGGCCAAACCCGCGCCATTGCCCTCGGGCACGGTCGTCGGTGGCTACCAGATCGTCAAGCGGCTGGCGGCAGGCGGCTTCGGAGTCGTCTATCTGGCCGAAGACGAACGCCGCCATCTGGTGGCGATCAAGGAATACCTGCCGTCTTCGCTGGCCGAACGCACGCCGGGCGAACTCACGCCGCGCGTCAAGCCCGACAAGCAGCCGCTCTACCGCCTCGGTCTGAAGAGCTTCTTCGAAGAAGGCCGCTCGCTCGCGCAGATCAGCCACCCGAGCGTCGTCTCGGTGCTGAACTTCTTCCGCGAGAACGAGACGGTCTACATGGTGATGAACTACCTGCAGGGTGACACCCTGCAGGACTTCATCGTCACCGCGCGCGACCTCAAGCGCGACAAGGTGTTCCGCGAAAGCTCGATCCGCAGCCTGTTCGACGAGATCCTGCGCGGCCTGCGCATCGTGCACCAGCACAAGATGCTGCACCTGGACATCAAGCCGGCCAACA
>JBDTUO010000076.1:0-9351 GCA_040007675.1 Rubrivivax sp. | reverse complement strand
GTGTGGCAGGTCTGCGCCTGGATGCAGCCGAGCGCGAACATGAAGCCGCGCGCGGCGTTGCACCAGTCGGCGCCGAGCGCCATCGCGCGCGCGATGTCGAACGCGCTGATGATCTTGCCGGCGGCGCCGATGCGGATCTCGCGCCGCAGTTCCAGCCCGACCAGCGTGTTGTGCACCAGCAGCAGCCCTTCCTGCAGCGGCGCGCCGACGTGGTTTGTGAACTCCAGCGGCGCCGCCCCGGTGCCGCCCTCGCCGCCGTCGACGACGATGAAGTCCGGCTTGATGCCGGTCGCCAGCATCGCCTTGCAGATCGCGAACCATTCCCACGGGTGGCCGATGCACAGCTTGAAGCCGGTCGGCTTGCCACCCGACAGCCGGCGCAGCGTGTCGACGAACTGCAGCAGTTCGGTCGGGGTCGAGAACGCGCTGTGGCGCGGCGGGCTGAGGCAGTCGACGCCGACCGCGATGCCGCGCGTCGCGGCGATCTCGGGCGTCACTTTCGCCCCCGGCAGCATGCCGCCGTGGCCCGGCTTGGCGCCCTGACTCAGCTTGATCTCGATCATGCGCACCTGCGGCTGCTGCGCGGCGCGCGTGAAACGCTCGGGGTCGAAGCGACCGTCGGCGTCGCGGCAGCCGAAGTAGCCCGACGCGACCTCCCAGACCAGGTCGCCGCCGTGCACACGGTGGTACTCGCTGATCGAACCTTCGCCGGTGTCGTGCGCGAAGCCACCGCGCCTGGCGCCGCCGTTGAGCGCCAGGATCGCGTTGGCCGACAGCGAGCCGAAGCTCATCGCCGAGATGTTGAACACGCTCGCTTCGTACGGCTGCGTGCAGCCGTGTTCGGCGCGGCCGATCGTGACCCGGAAGTCGTGGGTCGGCAGCACGCTCGGCACCAGCGAGTGGTTGATCCACTCGTAGCCGTCGGCCTGCACGTCGAGCTGGGTGCCGAACGGGCGGTTGTCGGCGTCGCCCTTGGCGCGCTGGTAGACGATGCTGCGCTGCTGGCGCGAAAACGGCGCCGCCTCGTTGTCGCTCTCGATGAAATACTGGCGCAGCTCCGGCCGGACGTACTCGAGCAGGAAGCGCAGGTGCCCGGTCACCGGGTAGTTGCGCAGTACCGAATGACCGGACTGGCGGCTGTCGCGCAGGCCGAGCAGCGCCAGTCCCAGGCCGATCAGCGCGACCGCGCCACCGACGCCGAACGCGATCCAGCTGAATGCCGCCAGCAGGCCGACGACCGCACACGCGAACCACGTCCAGTAGCGCAGCGGGAAGTGGTGGTCGACCGCCCGGGCCCAGTCGAAGAGGTGGCGCGGCGGCATCGCGGGCTCAGCCCCGCGCGCGGAAGCGCGCCAGGTTGGCCGCGGCGCGGGCACGCACCTGGCGGCGCAGCAGCGGCGTCGCCCCGAGCAGCCAGCCCGGCAGGCCGAGCGCCTGGCGCGACCAGCGCCAGAAGCCGAAACGGTCGACCTGGTCGGCGATGCGGCCGTCGGCGAACGTGAACGTGCTGTCGACGACGTTGTGCACCAGGCGCCCGGTCGCGCTGAAGCGGTAGTGTGCCTGCCAGTCCGCGTGGCCCGAGCGGTCGTCGGCGCGCACGCCGTCGTGCGTCAACCGCCAGACGTCGCGCCCCTTGTCGCGCGTCGCCTCGCACAACATGCGCCACATGCCTCCCACCGCATCGGCGCCGGCGAGTGTGAACACTTCGTCGCGGAAGCGGGCGTCGGGCGCGTAGCAGGCCTGCATCGCGTCGGCGTCGAGGGCCGCGAAGGCCGTGTACAGGCGATGGATGACGGCCTCGTTCGGGTGCATGGCGCCGGCAAAATTTGCTAATCGAGGGTGCGACGATAGCGTGCCAGCGCGGGCGCGCCCGCCACCCCCGTGAAGACGAGCATCGGCCACAGATCGGCCCACAGCGGCGCCAGCGAGCTGCCCTTGAGCATGATGCCGCGCACGATGCGCAGGAAGTGCGTCAGCGGCAGCAACTCGCCGATCCACTGCGCCCAGCGCGGCATGCCACGGAACGGGAACATGAAGCCCGACAGCAGCAGTGACGGCAGGAAGAAGAAGAACGTCATCTGCAGCGCCTGCAGCTGGTTCTTCGCGAGGGTAGAGAACGTGAAGCCGACCGCCAGGTTGGCCAGCATGAAGACGCCGATCAGCGCCAGCAGCAGCGTCACTCTGCCACGCATCGGCATCTCGAACAGCAGCGCCGCGGCGCCGAGGATGACCGCCAGCTGCACGTAGCCGACCAGCACGTAGGGGCCGATCTATCCCGACCAGCTGGCCGGTGCTTCGCGCGTGCACGAGGCAACGCAGACAAGCAGGGCGGCCAGAACCACCCGTCCCGAGCCCCGCCCGACGCGGCCCGACGCGAATGAAGGTGATCCGGTCAGCACCACCCATTGTCGGCGCGCCGCCCGGCGCGCGGCAACCGGCGCCGACCCGTGTAAATCAGCCTGGGGCGCTCGCTATACTGCCCGCCCACAGCGCCGATTTGTTCCTGCTTGCGGGCGCTTCAACAAATGCCGCTAAAGAGGGACATCGACCCGGTGTCCGTTGGCGCGGCGCCGGGTTCTTCATTCATGGGTTCGATCGGCCGCGTCGCGCCGCAACAGGCGCATTTCACGGAGCCGCTGGCGCTGCAGGGCGGCCGGCAGCTGGCCGACTACACGCTGGTCTACGAGACCTACGGCACGCTGAATGCCGAGCGCAGCAACGCCGTGCTCGTGTGCCACGCGCTCAACGCGAGCCACCACGTCGCGGGTGTCGACGCCGGCGGCGAATCGGGCTGGTGGGACAACCTCGTCGGCCCCGGCAAGCCGCTGGACACCACGCGCTTTTTCGTCATCGGCGTCAACAACCTCGGTTCGTGCTTCGGCTCGACCGGGCCGATGCAGCGCAACCCGGCCACCGGCGAGCCGTACGGCGCCGACTTCCCGGTCGTGACGGTGGAGGACTGGGTCGATGCCCAGGCGCGTTTGCTCGATCAGCTCGGCATTCATCGTCTGGCCGCGGTGCTCGGTGGCAGCCTCGGCGGCATGCAGGCACTGTCGTGGACCCTGCGGCACCCGGCGCGGGTGCGTCACTGCATCGCCGTGGCGACGGCGCCGAACCTGTCGGCGCAGAACATCGCGTTCAACGAGGTCGCGCGGCGCGCGATCGTCACCGACCCCGATTTCCACGGTGGTCACTACTACCGCCACGGCGTGGTGCCGGCGCGCGGGTTGCGCGTGGCGCGCATGATCGGCCACATCACCTACCTGTCGGACGATTCGATGGAGGCCAAGTTCGGCCGCCAGCTGCGCAACGGCTTGCCCGGCTATTCGACGCAGGCGATCGAGTTCCAGATCGAGAGCTACCTGCGCCACCAGGGCGAGAAGTTCGCCGGCTACTTCGATGCCAACACCTACCTGCTGATCACGCGCGCACTCGACTACTTCGACCCCGCGCGCGCGCATGGGGGCGACCTGGCGGCCGCGTTTGCCGGCGCGACGGCCCAGTTCCTGCTGGTCAGCTTCAAGACCGACTGGCGCTTCGCGCCGGCGCGCTCGCGCGAGCTGGTCAAGGCGCTGGTCGACAACCAGCATGGCGTCAGCTACGCGGAGATCGACGCGCCGCACGGCCACGACGCCTTCCTGCTCGACGACCCGCGCTACCACGACCTGATGCGCGCCTACTTCGGCAACGTCGCCGACGAGGTGGCGGCATGACCCGGCTCGGGGCCGAGTCCCGATGACCGAGCGCGCCGGACTCGAACACATCGCGCGGCTGGTGCCGCCGCGTTGCCGCGTGCTCGACCTGGGCTGCGGCAGCGGTGCCTTCCTCGCCTACCTGCGCGACGAGCGGGCCTGCCGCGGCATCGGCGTCGAGCTCGACGACGCGCTGGTCGCGCAGTGCGTGCGGCGCGACGTGAAGGTGTTGCAGCTCAACCTCGAGGACGGCTTGCAGCTGTTCGAGGACGACAGCTTCGATGTCGTGCTGCAGCTCGACACGCTGCAGAACCTGCGCCACACGGAGCAGCTGCTGCGCGAGACGGCGCGCGTCGGCCACCAGGCGATCGTGAGTTTCCCGAACTTTGCCCACTGGCCGAACCGGATGGCCGTGCTGCGCGGCCGCATGCCGGTGACGAAGGCGCTGCCGTACCAGTGGTACGACACGCCGAACCTGCGCGTGGGCACCTTCGCCGACTTCGAGGTGCTTGCCGGCCAGTGCGGCCTGCGCGTGCTGGAGTCCTTCGGCCTGCACGACGGTGGGCGCATCGACCGCTGGCCCAATCTGCGCGCCAGCACGGCCGTGTTCCAATTCGAGCGCGCCTGATCGGAATGGCGCGAGGAGTCCAGCGATGATCCAGCAGATCCTGCGCGATCCAGCGCATTGCCCGACGGCGGGATGATGATGGCGACCGCCCGCGGCACCGCCCTCGTCACCGGCGCCAGCGTCGGTATCGGCGCGGCCACGGTGCGGCGCCTGGTCGCCGACGGTTGGCGCGTGCTGGCCGCGGCGCGCCGCACCGAACGGCTGGAGGCGCTCGCTGCCGAGCTCGGCCCGGCCGTGCGGCCGTTGGTGCTGGACGTCACCGACGCCACGGCCGTCGCCGCGCTGCCGGCGGCGCTGCCCGAGGGCTGGCGTGAGGTCGACCTGCTGGTCAACAACGCCGGCCTCGCGCTCGGCGGCGAGCCCGCGCAGGCGGCGGCGCTGGCCGACTGGGAGACGATGGTGGCGACCAACATCAGCGGCCTGCTGCGGCTCACGCACGCGCTGCTGCCGGGCATGGTGGAGCGGGCGCGTGGCCACGTCGTCAACATCGGCTCGATCGCCGGCCACTATCCTTACCCCGGTGGCCACGTCTACGCCGCCAGCAAGGCCTTCGTGCACCAGCTGACGATGGCGCTCAAGTCCGACCTCATCGCGACCGCGGTGCGCACGACGGTGGTCGAGCCGGGCATGACCGCCGGCAGCGAGTTCTCGCAGGTCCGCTTCAAGGGCGACACCGCGCGCGCCGCGTCGATCTACGACGGCGCGACACCGCTCGCGCCCGAGGATGTGGCCGAGGCGATCGCCTGGGTCGCAGCGCAACCGCCGCACGTCAACGTGACGGTGCTGCAGCTGATGCCGGTGTGTCAGGGGCCGGGCCCCGCGGTCATCCACCGCGGCTGAAACCGATGCGGCCCGGACCGAAGACCCCGCCCCGGTCGCAGCGGCGACGCCAACTGGCGACGCCTGCGCGCCTACAATCACGCCCCTTTCGACGAGGACAAGCTGCCGTGGACCTGAAGCTGCCGATCGTGATCATCGACGAACTGAGCGACGAGATCGTGCGCGCGAAGGGTGTGCTCGACCTGGCCAGCGGCGAGATCTACGACGTCCGCCACGAGGACTACGACGTCGAAGAGCTGGGCCTGCCGGCCGAGAGCGGGGACTACGAGTTCAGCAGCGGCGTGTTGTCCAACGGCAGCAAGGAAGTGGAGTTCCGGGTCGAGGTCGACGTCGTCTCGGGCCGCTACTCGGTGACGCCGAGCGAGTTGCTCGAGCTCAAGGGGCGGGCCGCCAAGCTGTTCACCGCGCCGCCCGACAAGCCGCGGCACTGACGAGCCCCAAGCTCGCTGCGCTCATGCGGCGACGCCGGAGCCGCGCCAGGGTGAGCCCCAAGCCGCGCAGTGTTCCGATCAGCCGCGTGTCGGCAGCGGCGGTGTGGCCAGCATCGGCCGCGGCGGGAAGGCCGCGCGGCTGACGCCGTCGCGGGTGATCGCCTCCAGCGCGGTCTGCAGTGCCACCTCGAGCTGGCGATCGCGCCCGGCGGCGCTGTCCTGCGGGGCGTTGTCGACCTCGATCTGCGGGTCGGTGCCGTGGTTCTCGACGCCCCAGCCGACGTCCTCGAACCAGAAGCTGAACTCGGGCTGCGTCGTCGTCGTGCCGTCGGCCAGCGTGTGGCGCGGCCAGATGCCGATCACGCCGCCCCAGGTGCGCGTGCCGACCAGCGTGCCGAGCTTCATCAGCTTGAACCCGTGGCTGAAGATGTCGCCATCGCTGCCGGCATGTTCGTTCGTCAGCGCGACCACCGGACCGGCGCGCGACTCGTCGGGATAGGGCGACGGTCGCATCCAGCGCGCCATGTTGTAGCCGATGCGGCGGCGCGCCACCTTCTCGAGCAGCAGCTCCGAGACGTGGCCGCCGCGGTTGTAGCGCACGTCGACGATCAGCGCGTCGCGGTCGCATTCGGTGCGGAAGTAGCGGTGGAACTCGGCGAAGCCGGCGCTCATCATGTCAGGCAGGTGGAAGTAGCCCACCTTCCCGGCGGAGTGCTGGTGCACCCACGCGCGGTTGTGCTCGACCCAGGCCCGGTAGTGCACCGGTGTCTCGTCGGCGAGTGGCGTCACCAGCACTTCGCGTCGGCGCTCGGTGCCGTCGGCGTCCGACGCCAGCGTCAGCGTGACCTTGTTGCCGGCCTGCTGCAGCAACAGCGCCTGCGGCGGCCGCTCGCGCGTCACCGGCTGGCCGCCGACCGCGACGATGCGCTCGCCGGCGCGCACCGCCGCCGCCACCGCGGCCAGCGGCGAGTCCGCGGTCGGATCCCAGGCGTCGCCGCTGACGAGTTGCCGGATCTCGTAGCCGCGACCGTCGCCGGCCCAGTGCAAGACCGCCGCGAGCTGCCCGAGCGCCAGCGCCGGCGCCTTGCGGTGGTCGCCACCCATCTCGTACGCGTGCGACGTGCCGAGTTCGCCCTGCAACTCCCAGATCAGGTCCGACAGCTCGGCGCGCGTCGCGACGTGCTCGACCAGCGGCGCGTAGCGCTCGTACATCGCCGCCCAGTCGATGCCCGACATGTCGGCGACCCAGAAATGGTCGCGCTGCAGGCGCCAGACCTCGCGCAGCATCTGACGCCATTCGGCGCGGGGGTCGAGCGTGAGGCGCACGCGCGCCAGGTCGAGCCAGCCGGTCTTGCGCGACGGCGTGTCGTCGGCGTGTTCGTCGTCGGCGGCCTTGTGGTCGGCGCCGATCGCCCGCAGTTCCTGCCCGCTGCGCACCAGCACCGTGTGGTGGTCGGCAGCGACGCGGAAGTCGTTCACCTCGGTCATCGCCGTTTCGGCGCGGTTGGTCTCGAACGAAAAGCGCTCGAGCGTGCCCTGGCCGTCCTTGTGGCCGCCGCGTCCGTGCGCGCCGGCGATCGGCATCACGGTCCAGAGCACCCGGCCGCCGGCCGCGCCGGCGAGCTGGGCGAAGCGGTTTTCCTTGACCGGGAACGGCGCGACCCGGCGCGTGAGACCGTCGCGATCGACGCGCAGCGGCTTGGGTGTGCCGGCAGGCGGCGCAGTGGCGCCGTCTGCCGCCGGCACCGGGACCGGGTCCTCGGGCTTCGCTTGACCGCCCTTCAGACCACGCGGCGCGGGCTCGAACGGCGGGCCGCCGTCGGCCTGCAGCGCGATCAGGTAGGGGCGCGCGGCGCGCGGGAAGCTGAGTTCGAACTGCACCGCGTCGTAGACCGGGTCGAAGGTGCGCAGCGACAGGAAGTACAGGTACTTGCCGTCGGGGTCGAAGCTGGGCGAGTAATCCTGGAACTCGGGTTCGGTCACGAGCTCGGTGCGACCGGTGGCGCGCTCGAGCAGCTTGATCGCCCGGTGGCGCGCGCTGGTGGCCGCGCTGTACGCCAGCCAGCCGCCGCACGCCGACCACGCCGGACTTTCCATGCGCCCGGCATCGCTGTGGTCGACACGATCGACGGCACCGGATTCGGCGTCGCCCACCCACAACTCGTTGCGCTGGTTCGCGAAGGCGATCCACGGGCCGTGCGGCGCAACGGCCAGCGCCGTGACGCGGCCGACCTGCGCCGGGGTCCACGGCAGCGCCGTCATGGCGCCGTCGCGGTGACGTTCGATGCGCTCCTCGCCGCCGGCGTCGCTGACGACGATCAGCGTGCGGCCGTCGGCCAGCCACTGCGGGTGGCGGTAGCGCACGCCGTCGGGGTCGCCGTGCTGGTGCGCGCCGCCTTCCCACAGCGGCATCGTCACCGGCTTGCCGCGCAGCTCGAGGGCGACGCTGTGGCCCTTCGGGTGCGGCCTGTAGTCGGCCAGGTGTTCGCACGCGTTGACGACGCGGCGGGTCGCCTGGGTGCGCGCGGCCGGCACCTCGATCTCGATCCGCTGCGCGTCGCCGCCGGTCGGATCGAGCCGCCAGAGCGTGGCGCCGCACTGGTAGACGATCGTGCGGCCGTCGGTCGCCGCATGGCGGGCGTAGAAGTCCGCGTGGTCGGTATGGCGGCGCAGGTCGATGCCGTCCGGGCGCGACGAATACAGGTTGCCGGTGCCTTCATGGTCGGACAGGAACCAGATCCGGTCGCCGAGCCACATCGGGCAGCTGAGGTTGCCGTCGGGCCCGGCGAGGCGGCTGAACTGGCCGTCGCCACTGGCGTCGACCCACAGGTGCCCGGCGGTGCCGCCGCGGTAGCGTTTCCAGCGCGCCGGGTCGGCCGTGTTGCGCCCGATCACGCGCGCACCGCCGGGTCCGAACGACAGGTGGTTGACCTGGCCGAGCGTGAGCACCTGCGGCAGGCCGCCGGCGGGGTCCATGGTGTAAGCCTGATGGTTGCGGATGAACGGCTGGCCGTGGTTGCTGACGAACAGCACCTGGCCATCCGGTGTCCAGCCACGCACCTGCGTGTCGGCGCCCAGCCAGGTGAGCCGCCGCGCGGGGCCGCCGGCGGCCGGCATCAGCCAGACCTCGGGGTGGTGCTCGTCGCGGCCGACGAACGCCAGCCAGCGCCCGTCGGGCGACACGTGGGGGAACGCCGGCTCGCCGAGGCCGTCGGTCAGCCGGCGGGCACGCCCGCCGGCCAATGGCGCCGACCAGACGTCGTCGTCGCAGACGAAGAAGACTTCGTCAGCGGCCGTCGACGGCATGCGCAGGTAGGCGGGCAGCGTGCCCGAAGGGGCGGGCGTGCCGACGGCAGGGGCAGGGGTGAGTTTTTGCATGGTCGCCGAGCTTACGTCCGCCGGTGGCCGTCGACCGACCGGAGCTTCCCCCATCGGGGGTCCCTCCCCCGGTGGATGATGTGCGTGGCTCCTGGGGCGCAACATCGGCCCACGTTGCCGCCGGAGAGATGGTCATGCATTTCCAGGATGTTCGTGAAGGCGCCTACCGCATCTACGTCGGCGCGCTCGAATCGCCGGGCACCGGCGGTTACACCGCCGCCCTCGCCGTGCAGCGGGTGGTGGGCGCCGGCCACGACGCCCACGATGCGGCGCGCGACGCCTTCCGCGACGACAGCCTGGCCTGCGGCCACCGCTGGTCGAGCCCGGAAGACGCGATGAGCTATGCGCTGCGCAAGGGCCGCGCCTGGGTGCGCGCGCGCAC
>JBDTUO010000075.1:0-9358 GCA_040007675.1 Rubrivivax sp. | reverse complement strand
GGTAGAGCATGTCGCCCTGCCCCAGCAGCGCCTCGGCGCCCATCTGGTCGAGGATCGTGCGGCTGTCGATCTTGCTCGCCACCTGGAAGCTCAGGCGGGTCGGGATGTTGGCCTTGATCAGCCCGGTGATGACGTCGACGCTCGGCCGCTGCGTGGCCAGGATCAGGTGGATGCCGGACGCACGCGCCTTCTGCGCCAGGCGCGCGATCAACTCCTCGATCTTCTTGCCGACCACCATCATCAGGTCGGCCAGCTCGTCGATCACGACGACCACGTGCGGTAGCCGCTCGAGCGGCTCCGGCGCCTCCGGCGTCAGGCTGAACGGGTTGGGCAGCTTGTCGCCGCGTTCGGCGGCCTCCTCGAGCTTGCGGTTGTAGCCCGAGAGCTGGCGCACGCCGAGCTTGCTCATCAGCCTGTAGCGCCGCTCCATCTCACCGACGCACCAGGTCAGCGCGTTGGCAGCCTGTTTCATGTCGGTGACGACCGGCGCGAGCAGGTGCGGGATGCCCTCGTAGACGCTCATCTCGAGCATCTTCGGGTCGATCAGGATCAGCCGCACGTCGCGCGCCTCGGCCTTGTACAGCAGGCTCAGGATCATCGCGTTGATGCCGACCGACTTGCCGGCGCCGGTGGTGCCGGCAACCAGGCAGTGCGGCATCTTCGCGAGGTCCGCGACCACCGGGTTGCCGACGATGTCCTTGCCCAGGCCGATCGTCAGTGTCGAGCCGGCGTCGTTGTAGACCTGCGAGCCCAGGATCTCCGCCAGCCGGATCGTCTGCCGGCGCGCGTTCGGCAACTCGAGCGCCATGTAGTTCTTGCCGGGAATCACCTCGACCACGCGGATCGAGATCAGCGACAGCGAGCGCGCCAGGTCCTTCGCCAGGTTCACCACTTGCGCGCCCTTGACGCCGGTGGCCGGCTCGATCTCGTAGCGCGTGATGACCGGCCCGGGCGACGCGGCGACCACCCGCACCTCGACGCCGAAGTCCTTGAGCTTCTTCTCGATCAGCCGGCTCGTCATCTCCAGCGAATCGGGCGTCACGCTCTCCTGCCGCCCCGGCGCGGCGTCGAGCAGGTCGATCTGCGGGAGCTTGGTGTCGCTCAACTCGCGGAACAGCGGCTGCTGGCGCTCCTTGGCGACGCGGGTCGACTTCGGCACCTCGAGCAGCGTCGGTTCGATCACGATCGGCGGGTGCTCGGGCAGGTCGTGCACGACCTCCTGCACCCCCTGTTCGCGCTCGTGCTGCAGTTGCTCGCCGAAGCGGCGGTCGGCCTCGACCTCGGCGCGCACGTGGCGGCGATCGCGCCAACCCTCGACCCAGGCGCCGACACGGTCGGCCAGTCGCAGCCACGAAAACTGCAACGCCAGCGCGGAGCCGACGACGCCGAGCGCGATCCACAGCACGCCAGAGCCGGCGAAGCCGAGCCAGGTCATCGAGCTCGGGCCGAGCGTGACGCCGAGCACGCCACCGGCGTGGCCGGGCAGGTGCGACTCCCACTGGTACAGGCGTGACCATTCGAGCGCACAGCTGGCGGCGAGCAGCAACGCGATGCCGAGCGCCACCGGCGCGCGCCCGATGGTCGCCGGCTCGTCGGCGGGAGTCGCGGCCACCGCCCCGCCGCGCGTGGCGCGCAGATGGCGTGCGAGTGCCGCGAGCCAGGCCCGCACCGCCACCGGCAGCAGCCACCACGCGGAGTAGCCGAAGAGGAACAGCAGCAGGTCCGACACCCACGCCCCGAGCAGCCCGGCGCGGTTGTGCACGGCGCCACCGGCACCGGAGGTCGAGAAGGCCGGGTCGCCAGCGTCGTGCGTCGTGAGCGCGATCAGCAGCAGCAGCCAGCCGACGCCGCCGAGCACCAGCCACAGGCGCTGCCGCCACTGCACCAGCGCGGCCGGCGCCGGCAATGCGGCATCGGTCGCGCCGCCATCACCGCGCCCGAGCGATCCGAGGGGAAATGTCATGCTGGGATTGTGGCCGATGCCCGGCGCCGATCACGCGCCGCCGGCCCGCCGTGACGACCGCGTCGCGGCACGCCGCGCAGACCGCGACGGGCTCCGGAACGGCACCGGTCAGTCGTTCTGCAGTCGCTGCTTGATGACGACGAAGCCGTTGTCCTGGGTCTCGATGACGCCCTTTTCCTCGAGGTCCTTCATCACGCGGCTGACCATCTCGCGCGACGCACCGACGACCTTGGCCATGTCCTGCCGGCTGACCTTGTGACGGATGATCTGCACCCCTTCGGCGTCGGTCTCGGCCATGTCGAGCAGCGTGCGCGCCACGCGGCCGTAGACGTCGAGCAACGCAAGTGACTCGATCTGGCGATCGGCGTTGCGCAGCCGTCGCACGAGCCCGCGCAGGATCGCGTACGACAGCGTCGAATTCTCCGGCAGGCAGCGCGCGAAATCGGTGCGCTGCAGCACCAGCATGTCGGTCTGCACCTCGGCACGCACGGTCGCCGAGTGCGACTCGTTGTCGATCAGGCTCATCTCGCCGACGTAGTCGCCCGACTCGAGCACCGCGAGGATCACTTCGCGCCCTCGCGCGTCGGCCGTCAGCACGCGGGCGCGGCCGTTCAGGAGGATGAACAGCGCGTTGCTCTTGCGCCCTTGTTCGACGACGAGTTCGCCGCGTCGGAATCGCCGCTTGGTCACACTGTCGGCGATCGCCTGGGCCTGGTCGGCCGTCAGCATCGAAAACAGCGGCACGCGCCGGATCAGGTCCAGGTTCGACAGCATCGACATGCGGATCCTCTCTCGTTGTTGGTGTTCGGGCGATGGGGCGCCGACGGCAGAGGCCTCGGTGCCTCCCTCTAAAATCGGGCTATTGTGCCCACGGAAGACCTTGACGCGACCGGGGACGAACCTCATCTACCCTGGAGGCGTCGGATTGGCGCGACGGACGCACACCCGCGGCCCGCCGCGCCCGCCCTGCGCGCCGACCCTGCCGCCCCCGACCCGAGAGCCTCGCCATGACGATCCCCACCCACGCCCGCGTCCTGATCCTCGGCTCCGGCCCGGCCGGCTACACCGCCGCGATCTACGCCGCGCGCGCCAACCTGAAGCCGCTGCTGATTACCGGCATGGCGCAGGGCGGGCAACTGATGACGACGACCGATGTCGACAACTGGCCGGCCGACGTCGGCGGGGTGCAGGGGCCGGAGCTGATGCAGCGCTTTCTGGAGCACGCCGAGCGATTCGAGACGACCGTCGTGTTCGACCATGTGCAAGCGGTCGATCTTTCGGCGCGCCCGTTCAAGCTCACCGGCGACAGCGGCAGCTACACCGCCGATACCCTCGTCGTCGCCACCGGCGCGAGCGCCAAGTACCTCGGGCTTCCGAGCGAGCAGGCCTTCATGGGCAAGGGCGTCAGTGGCTGCGCGACCTGCGACGGCTTCTTCTATCGTGATCAGGACGTCTGCGTGGTCGGCGGCGGCAACACCGCGGTGGAGGAGGCGCTCTATCTTTCCAACATCGCCAGCAAGGTGCACGTGATCCACCGGCGCGACAAGTTCCGAGCCGAGGCCATCCTGGTCGACAAGCTGATGGCCAAGGTGGCCGCCGGCAAGATCGTGCTGCACCTGTGGCATACGCTCGACGAAGTGCTCGGCGACGCCAGCGGCGTCACCGGGGTGCGCATCCGCAGCACCCAGGACGCCGCATCGACCACCGAGCTGACGCTCAAGGGCTGCTTCATCGCGATCGGCCACTCGCCCAACACCGATATCTTCAAGGGCCACCTCGAGATGAAGGACGGCTACCTGATCACCCGCACCGGCCTGGATGGCTTGGCCACGATGACGAGCGTGCCGGGCGTGTTCGGCGCCGGCGACGTGCAGGACCACGTGTACCGGCAGGCGATCACGAGCGCCGGCACCGGCTGCATGGCCGCCCTCGACGCCCAGCGCTTCCTGGAGCAGAACGAAGCCTGAGGCACACCCGCGGCCCGCCGCCCGGGGCCGACTGCCTGCAGTCCTCATCCGAGTTATACTTGCGGGCTTTGCCGATCCACGAGTCGCGGCTTGCACTGCGCGTGATGTCGACAGAAGACAAAACCGTCTACGGGCCGCCGTCAGCGTTCAAGCGCGGCAGCCCACGTTTTTTGGAGAGAGCGTCAATGGCACGCGTCTGTCAGGTCACGGGCAAGGGCCCGATGGTGGGAAACAATGTCTCCCACGCCAACAACAAGACCAAGCGGCGGTTCCTGCCGAACCTGCAGTACCGTCGTTTCTGGGTCGAGAGCGAGAACCGCTGGGTGCGGCTGCGCACCTCCAATGCGGGGCTGCGCCTGATCGACAAGAAGGGCATCGACGTGATCCTGGCGGATCTGCGCGCCCGCGGCGAAGTCTGAACCGGAGCACACCACGATGGCCACCAAAGGCGGACGCGAGAAGATCAAGCTGGAGAGCTCGGCCGGGACCGGGCACTTCTACACCACGAGCAAGAACAAGAAGACGACGCCCGGAAAGCTCGAATTCCTTAAATTCGACCCCAAGGCGCGCAAGCACGTTCTGTACAAGGAAACCAAGCTCAAGTAAGCCGACCCCGTGCGCACTGTCTCCCCAGTCGGGGATGGGCGCAGGGCAGCTCTCGCAGCGGTCACCATCATCCACACACCCGCCCGGCGGCGACGCTTGGCGGGTGTTTGCATTTCTGCCCGCGCCTGCTTCTTCCGCCGGCGACCGGCAGCAGCTGCGCGATTGATCGCGCGCCGCTGAAACAAGAGGGGCCGGCCCGCAGGCCGGCCCCTCTCGGACCAACGGCTTCAGCCTCGGCTGCCGGCGTGTTAACCACCGGCGCCGGGCGATCCACGCGACTCAGGCGTGCGCCGCGCGCAGCTTGAGCGAGAACTCCTGCAGCGTGGCAATGCCGCTGTCCTCGGCGCGCCGGCACCACGCCTGCAAGTCGCCCACGAGCTGCTCGGCCGACACGTTGGTGCGGGTCCAGAGCTGGCGCAACTCTTCTCGCATCGACACCAGCTTCGCGAGCTTAGGATTCGCACCGAGCGCTTCGGCCAGACGCGGCTTGACGCCGTGCGGGATCTTGTCGTCGTCGCGGTGCAGCCAGGCCTTGGCAAGCCGCAGGTCTGCGACGCGCGCGCTGTGCTGCGCGCCTTGTGCCTTCAGGTGGCCCAGTTCTGCACGCACCGCCGCCCGCAGCCCTGCGGCGTACCTGGCCATGACTTCATACCGGTTGGCGATGACGGCCTCGAGCGTCTTGCCGTCCGGCTGCGGCTTGACCGGGCCGAGCGCGAGCTTCGGCGGCGTCTTGCGCACCTTCGCCCAGCCGATCATCTCCATCGCACGGATGTAGCCCCACGCGATATCGAACTCGAACGGCTTGACCGACAGCTTCGCAGATGTCGGGTAGGTGTGATGGTTGTTGTGCAGTTCTTCGCCGCCGATCAGGATGCCCCACGGCACGATGTTCCTCGAGGCGTCGTCCGCCTCGAAGTTACGATAACCCCACCAATGGCCGATGCCGTTGATGATGCCCGCGGCGGTGATGGGAATCCACGCCATCTGCAGCGCCCACACGGTGGCGCCGATGGCGCCGAACAGCAGCAGGTCGACGATCAGCATGACGCCGACACCCTGCCAGCTGTAGCGGGTGTAAAGGTTGCGCTCGATCCAGTCGTCCGGCGTCTGGTGGCCGTACTTGGCGATCGTCGCCTCGACCTTGGCCTCCGTGCGGTAGAGCTCGCTGCCCTCCAGCAGCACGGTCTTGATGCCGCGCGTGACGGGGCTGTGCGGGTCGTCGACCGTCTCGCACTTGGCGTGGTGCTTGCGGTGGATCGCGACCCACTCCTTCGTGACCATACCGGTGGTCAGCCAGAGCCAGAAGCGGAAGAAGTGCGACGGCACCGGCCCCAGGTCCAGCGCGCGGTGCGCCTGCGCCCGGTGTAGGAAGATCGTCACGGCGGCGATCGTGATGTGCGTGACCACCACGGCGAACAGCACAACCTGCCACCATGAAGCGTCCAACAGGCCGTTCGAAAGCCAGCCCAGCGCGGCGTCACGCAGCGTCATCCAGAAGTCCATGCACTCACCTTCGTGCCCCATGGAGGAGCAAACCATCTGATTGTAACGGGCCAGCGGTTCTGGCGCACGCGAATAGGGGCAGGCATGGCCAAACCCAAGGTCTTGATATGAGGCTAGCCCCGACCGGATCAATGCGGATGCAAGCGGATTCCGGCGCAATCAGCGCTTTTGCCAGACGGCGGCGTAAAAACCGTCCGTGCCGTGACGGTGTGGCCACAGGCGCAGGTCCGGTCCGTTGCACAAGCGCCCGGCGTCCGCCACTCCGGCCCGCAGCAGGGACTCGGCCGCGGGCAATCGCTCGAATCCGCCTGCGCGGCCCTCCGGGTGGACGTCGAACGCGGCGGCGACCACCTCGTTCTCTGTCGTCAACAGGCTGCAGGTGGCGTAGACGAGCCGTCCGCCGGGTTTCAGCAGACCGGCGGCGGCGCCGAGGATCGAGTGCTGCTGCAGCGCCAGCGCTTCGACCATCGCCGCTGACTGCCGCCACCGCAGGTCGGGATGCCGGCGCAATGTGCCCAGCCCGGAGCACGGCGCGTCGACCAGCACCCGATCGACCTTGCCGGCCAGGCGTTGCAGGCGATCATCGCGTTCGTGCGCGATCTGCATCGTGTGCACATTGGACAGGCCACTGCGCGCCAGCCGCGGCCGCAGCGCGTTCAGCCGGTGGCCGGAGGTGTCCAGCGCATAAAGCCGCCCGGTGTCGCGCATCGCCGCCCCGAGCGCCAGCGTCTTGCCGCCGGCACCGGCACAGAAGTCCACCACGGTCTCGCCACGGCGCGCCTCGACCAGGGCGGCCAGCAACTGGCTGCCCTCGTCCTGCACCTCGACCTCCCCGCGCTGCAATACGGCGCTGCCGGCAAGCGACGGTTTGCCCTCGACCCGCAGCCCCCAGGGCGACCATCGCGTGGGCGTGCACTCGAAGCCGTCGGCCTTCAGCGCCGCCCGCGCCGACTCGCGCCGGCCGGCGGCGCCATTCACGCGCAGGTCCAGCGGTGCCGCCTCGTTCAGCGCCGCCGCCAGCACGGCCAGTTCCGCGTCGCCCAGCTGGGCGCGCAGGTCGGCCGCGATCCACGCGGGCAGGTGCAGGCGCAGCGCGTCGTCGGTCGCATCGACCCCGGCGGGCTCGGAGCGCAGCGCGCGCGTGCGCCAGTCCCGCTCATCAGCGTCGAGCGCGCGCGCCAGGAAGGCGTCGTCTTCCGGCCACCCGAGCGCCGCCAGCGCCATCGACGCTGCGGGTGCCGAGGGCTGCGGACGCGCCGCGGCGCGGTGCGCGGGGCGGTGTCGACCCGGCGCTGCCGCCACCAGCGTCGATGGCGCAGTGCGCGCGAGCCGCTCCAGCCAGCGCCAGCGGCGCAGCACCGCGTGCACCATGTCGGCCAGCGCATGCCGGTCGCGCATGCCGAGTTCGCGGTGGGGGCGTAAAAATGTCGCCACCACAGCGTCGGCGGGCTCATCCAGCCGCAGCACCTCGTGCAGCAGCGTGGCCCCGAGTTCGAGCAGCGAGCGCGGCGCCACGCCTCAAGCGCCGTCGGCCGGGGCGAACCACTGCGGCGCGGCATCCAGCTGCACGACCCTTTGCCCCTCGATGCGCAGCCGCTCGTGCACCGCCCAGCCCACGGCCAGTGGGTACAGCCGGTTCTCGAGCGGCAGCACGCGTGCCGCGAGCGTCGCCTCGTCGTCGTCCGGCCGCACCGGCACGACGCCCTGCAGCACGATCGGCCCATGGTCGAGTGCGGCCGTGACGAAATGCACTGTCGCGCCCGCGACCGTGCAGCCGGCGGCCAGCGCCTGGCGATGCGTGTGCAGGCCCGGGAACGCCGGCAGCAGCGACGGATGGATGTTCAGCATGCGTCCGGCGTAGCGCTGCACGAGCTCGGCCGCCAGGATGCGCATGAAGCCGGCCAGCACGACGAGGTCGGGGCGCCAGCCGTCGATCGCAGCGGCGAGCGCGGCGTCGAAGCCAGTACGTTCGACGTATGCGCGCGGGTCGACGACGGCGGTGGCGATGCCCTCGGCGGTGGCGAACGCCAGCCCGGCGGCGTCGGGGCGGCTCGCGATCACCGCGACCACCTGCGCCGGCCAGCGCTCAGCGGCGCAGCGGCGCACGATGGCCTGCAGGTTGCTTCCGCGGCCGCTGATGAGGATGACGATGCGCTTCATGCGGCCGGCGGTTCGAACGGGCGGCAGTGTACGTCTGCGAGAATCGTCGTTTCGCTGCCAGCCGCTCCCTGTCCATGCGCCCACGCGTCCTTTCCGGCATGCGCCCCACCGGTGCGCTGCACCTCGGCCACTACCACGGCGCACTGAAGAACTGGGTCCGGCTGCAGGACGACTACGACTGCTTCTACTTCGTCGCCGACTGGCACGCATTGACCACGCACTATGAGGAACGCGAGGTCATGGAGCGCTATGTCTATGACATGGTGATCGATTGGCTCGCGGCCGGCATCGACCCGGACAAGAGCACGATCTTCATCCAGAGCCGTTTGCCCGAGCACGCCGAGCTGTTCACGCTGCTGGCGATGGGCACGCCGCTCGGCTGGCTCGAGCGGGTGCCGACCTACAAGGACCAGATCGAGAAGCTGAAGGACCGCGACCTCGCGACCTATGGCTTCCTCGGCTACCCGCTGCTGCAGGCGGCCGACATCCTCATCTACAAGGCCTCCTTTGTTCCGGTCGGCGAGGACCAGTCCTCGCACGTCGAGCTGACGCGCGAGGTCGCGCGCCGCTTCAACCACCTGTACGGCCGACACAAGGACTTCGGGGCCCACGTCGCGGCGGCACTTGCCAAGCTGCCGAAGGACGACCAGCGTTACCTCGAGAAGCAGCGCAAGGCCTTCGGCGAGACGGGTACGCCTGAAGCACTGGCCCGCGGCGAGGGCGTGCTGCGCAAGGCGGCCGCGCTCGATGGCTTCACGAACGACGACGCCGAGCTGCTGCACGGGCTGCTGAAGGGCAGCGGCAAGACGATCCTGACCGAACCGCAGGCACTGCACACCGAGGTGCTGCGGCTGCCGGGTCTGGACGGCACGAAGATGAGCAAGAGCTACGGCAACGCCGTGCTGATGCGCGACGAACCCGCCGAGGTGACGAAGAAGATCCGCGGCATGATGACCGACCCCGCGCGGGTGCGGCGCACCGACCCCGGCAACCCCGAAAAGTGCCCCGTCTGGGACTTCCACAAGGTCTACAGCGACGAGCCGACGCGCGCCTGGGTGGTGCAGGGCTGCACCACCGCGGGCATCGGCTGCCTGGAATGCAAGCAGCCGGTCATCGACGCCGTGCTTGCCGCGCAGAAACCCTGGCGCGAGCGCGCCGA
>JBDTUO010000074.1:0-9359 GCA_040007675.1 Rubrivivax sp. | reverse complement strand
CGGCAACAAGTACCGCTTGGTTGTCGAAATGCAGTACCGCGCCGGCATCGTCTGGGTGAAGTTCATGGGCACCCATGAGCAATACGACAGGATCAACGTGGAGAGCGTCAATGACTATTAAGCCCATCCGCACCGATGCAGACCTGCGCGCCGCGTTCCATCGACTCGAGGGCATCTTTCAAGCTGACGAGGGCACACCTGAAGCCGACGAGAGAGACGTGCTCGTGACCTTGATCGAAGCCTACGAGAACCAGCACTACGCGTTCGGGCCGGCGGACCCGGTTGAGGCCATCAAGTTCAGGATGGAACAGCAGGGGCTGACCGCACGTGATCTGGAGCCGTACATCGGCCCGAGCGGGCGAGTCTCGGAGGTGCTCAATCGCAAGCGGCCACTGAGCCTTCGAATGGTGAAGCAACTCCACGAGGGCTTGCGCATCCCGTACGAGAGCCTGCTCGCAGGGACGTGACGCTGAAGGTATTGCGAGTCGCAATCTCGCCGGACATGGGCACCCGCGCGGTGCCCCTTTCTTTTTCGGCTTTGCAGCTGCCACTGCAGACCTCGCGGCTGGTTCACCCCGTGACCCAAGCCCGCCCAAGGGCTTAGACTGCACAGTATTCTGTCATCTACCCTTCCAGGAGCCAGCCATGGGCTTTTCAGCCAGCGATGTGGTGCCCTTCACCCAGGCGCGCGCCAACCTGTCCGAGTTGGCCGACCAGGCCAAGGCCGGCGCCGAGAAGATCATCACCAAGAACGGCGAGAGCTACGTCGCGCTGATCGATGCCGACCGGCTGGACTACTACCACCGCCTGGAGCGCGAGCGCATCCACCTGCTGCTGATCGACGACGCGAAACGCGGCTTGGCCGACATCGAGGCGGGCCGCACCTACGGGGCCGATGCCGCCATCTCCAAGCTTCAGCAGCGCCGCGCAGCTTCGACAAGCTCCAAGGCCGCCAAGAAGCGTGGCTGAGGATGTCTACCGGGTCGAGCTGACCGCGATCTTTCTGGAGCGCCTGGATGCCATCGAGGCGTTCTTGACCGAGGCGGACGCGGCCTTTGCCTTCGACGACCTGCTGGCTGAGCTGCGTGCCACGGTCATCCCCAACCTGGCGCGGTTCCCACGCATCGGCCGGCGCTACCTGGGCAATCCGCCCCAATCGGCCGAGGCCCTGGCCCAGCTCGCTTCGCTGCCGGCCGGCGCTGCGGGTGCGCTGCGCGAGTACCTGCACGCTGACTACCTGATGTTGTACGTCGCAATGGAAGCCAATGCGACGGTGTACCTGCTGTCCATTCGCCACCACCGCCAGCTTTCGTTTGACTTCGCTCGGTTGTGGCCGGGCGCTTGATGGCCGTCGCTCCGTCCCCGAAGTGCTTCAAGGTCACATTCCGCCCCGCGGGTCAGTCGAACCTTGAAGGTCACCTGCGTCCCCGCGCCTTTAAGCAACTGTGCGAGATCCCGGGCATGCACTCGTGGCGCATCGGCGGCTTTCCCATGCAGTGGCTGTACTTCGAGGCCGACGACCACTTCGACGTCGTCCGCCCGCTGGGCGACTGACCGGGGATCCATGCGCTTCACGGCTCACCGCTGGGTACACCCGCGCTTGCCAAAGCCTGAGCCAACAGTTTCCGGTGGGCCTCGAACTTTTGCGGAAAGCTTCTCCTGAAGACGCGGATCGAGTATCCAGCGTGTGCGCCGCATGCCCGTTTTGCGTAGCCGCGCGCTTCGTCATGGCGGTTTGCCAGAGCCAGGCAAGCGGCAGCGAGTGCCTGGATGTGGAAATGAGCATTCGGCTCGCTGGTGGCCCGAACGCCCCAGGCCGCTGCCTCGTCGTACTTGCCTTCGATCGCAAGCGATACCGCGCGCGAGCCTTCTATCGCAAAGAGCAGGGGATCGTACGGGCTCAGTCGTTCTGCAGTACCGAGTGCGGGCAGTGCCTGCACAGGCATGCCCGCGTGGGCACGGATGAAGCCGAGCGCGTAGTGCCCCTGGGCGAAGTTCGGATTGACCGCGAGCGATCTACTGACCGACTGCATTGCCTGATCGTGCTCCCGCGCGAGAAAGCGAGCCCGACCGAGCGTCCAGTGCCCCATCGCGTCGCGCGGGTCGAGGTCGATGCTCTGCTGCGCAAACTCGAGCGCCATCTCGATCTCTGCGTCGGGGGCAGGTACGGCGTCGAGGAAAGCGCGCGAGTAGTGCGTGAAGGAGAGTCCGGCGTGGGCGCGCGCAAATCCTCGGTCCAGCGCCAGCGCGCGTTGCAGGTAGGCATGGGCCTGCTCGGTATGGGGCGCGGTGAAGCGGAAGCAATGCCACATTGCGCGGTGATAGCACTCCCATGCACTGAGGTCTTCGGATGACTTCAGGCGCGCACGCTCTCCCTCCGCACGAAAGATCTCGGGCTCGATGGCCGCGGCAATTGCGGTCGAGACGTCGTCCTGCACCGCGAACAGGTCGCCAATGGGCCGATCGAAGTGTTCGCACCAGAGGACATCGTTTCGCAGCGCATCGGCCAGCGTGACGTTGATGCGCAGCCGTCGGTCAAGGCGCTGCGTGGTGCCGTGGACGAGATAACGCACCCCGAGCATTCGCCCCGCGAGTGGCAGCAGATCCGCAGACCGCGCTGAAAAGCGTGCTGACGACGCGCGCGCCGTCACGAACAGGCCACGCATATGCCCGAGTGCGAGGGTCAGATCGGCAGCCAAGCCCTCGGCGAGCACCGGCCCATCTTGGTGGCCGCCGAGATCGGAAAACCCAAGCACGGCAACCGAGGGCTTGTCGGGGAGTTCGAGTGCCGTTGCCGGATCCAGGCCGCGCCAGCTGGCGACCAGCGCATGGTCAGGGATCCCCTCGACACGATAGCGCGCGCGCATGCCGTCGAGCGCGGCGCGCGCGCGGACACGACCGTCGACTTCGACCGATTGAGCCAGCAGGCGCGCGTTGGACTCGTTGTCCAGTGGGTCGAGCGCCGCTCGCTTGCGCGCAATGGCAAGCGCAGCGTCTGCGCTTCCGGCGCGCGCACTTTGCTCGTCGAGCACACGACGATGCACGCGGCGCATCACTTCGCGCTCGCCGCCCATCCAGAGTTGATAGCGGTAGCCGGCGGGAAAATCGAGATCGCTCGGATAGCCCGAGGCGAGCACCTGCTCCATCAGGTCCAGCTGTGCATCGGTGACTTCGATGCGGGGCTGATCGAGCAGCGCCTTGGCCTCCAGCGCATCGACGGCGACCAGCGCCAGGTCAAGCGCGACCGAGGACGCGTCGGCGCACAGGGCCTGGCCGCTGGGCGTGTCGAGCAGCGGCCGCAGCTTGCTCAGGCTCCAGCGCAAGGCGGCGCGAGGGTCGTCGGCGGACTCCCACAGCAGTTCGCACAAGGCCTCGCGGTGGACCGGTCCTGCATGAACGGCGAGATAGGCAAGCAAGACCCGCGTCTTGCGCGACCGGGGTAGTTCCCGAGGCGCACCGCCGTTGCACTCCACAGCCATGCGGCCAAGAAGGCGGAGGACGAGCGGTCGTGGTTTGCTTGCCATGCCGTTTCAGGAACTTGACCGGCGCAGGTGGTTTCCGATGACGCCGGTCCAGCGCATCCATGCCCGTCAGCCAGATTTCAGCTCAGCTTCAAACGCCGATGCACACGCCTGACCCCGAGTATGGCCCTTCCGACAGGCTCGCGCCGCCGGCGCGCCGTCTACGTCGCACGACCC
This sequence comes from Rubrivivax sp., assembly GCA_040007675.1. Classification (GTDB taxonomy): domain Bacteria; phylum Pseudomonadota; class Gammaproteobacteria; order Burkholderiales; family Burkholderiaceae_C; genus Rubrivivax. The sequence continues at coordinate 5,661 of JBDTUO010000074.1, read as the reverse complement.
GTTCAACCCGAGGAGCAAGATCATGACCCCATGGAATCTCACCGGCACCTACTTCGAAGCCTGCAACTGCGAGGCCGCCTGCCCTTGCATCTTCACCAGTCCGCCGACGCAGGGTGAGTGCACGGCGCTCGTCGCCTGGCACATCGACAAGGGCAGCTATGCCGACACGTCACTCGACGGCTTGAATGTCGCCCTGGCCGTGCACGCGCCAGGCACCATGGTGGCAACCCAGTGGAAAGTGGCCGCCTATTTCGACGACAAGGCCAGTGCGGCGCAAAGCGACGCGCTGCACGCGATCTTCGGTGGCAAGGCCGGCGGGCACCCCGCTGTACTGGCTTCCTTCATCGGCGAGATGGTGGGAGCGAGCAGCGTGCCGATGAAGTACCACGCCGACGGCCGCAAGAGCAGCCTGTCCATCTCGGGCGTCGCAGACACCGAGATCGAGATGCTCGAGGGTCAGGGCGGCCAGCCGGTGACCGTCGAAGGGCACCCTCTTTGCATCGCGCCCGGGAAGGCGGCAACGGTGGCCCGCGCGAGCCGTTTCGCCTTTGCGGATCACGGCTGGGACTGGAAGTTCTCGGGCCGCAGTGGCCTGATGTCCGATTTCGCCTACCGGTCGGAGTGATGCCCGTGCGCATCGCTTCGAGCCTGGTCACGAGCGCCCGCCTGCGCCGTGCGCCGGTGTGGATCGGCATGGCGGCGATCGTCGCGGTGAGCTGGGCCTACCTGGTCCGCATGGACGACGGAATGGCGGCGATGAACGGCGGTGCGTCGCCCCATGCGGGAATGGTCATGGGCGGCGATGCGGCAAGCCTGCTGACGGCGTTCGCCATGTGGTCAGTGATGATGGTGGCGATGATGCTGCCGACGGTGACGCCTTCAGCGGCGGTGTACTCGAGCCTCGCTGCACGCCGCGACCCGCACGGCGCCAATGGTGCGACCGCGAGCTACGTCGCCGGATACGCAACGTGCTGGATAGCGTTCGCAGCGCCCGCCGCACTCCTGCAATGGTCGCTCACCCAGGCCCTGCTGCTCGATCCGATGGCCCGCAGCACGAGCACGATGTTGAGCTCGGCCATCCTGTTGGCTGCCGGCGTCTACCAGTGGCTGCCGCTGAAGAGTGCCTGCCTGTCCAGGTGTCGAACGCCGCTGGCCTTCTTCATGGCCGAATGGCGCGACGGCAGGTCAGGTGCCTTCTGGCTCGGCGTGCGCCACGGCGGCTACTGCGTTGGCTGCTGCTGGGCGTTGATGGCGGTGATGTTCGTTGTCGGCGCGATGAGTCTTGCCTGGATGGGATTCATCATGCTGCTGGTGCTGAGCGAGAAGCTCATTCCTGCAGTTTGGCATTTCGATCGCGCCTTAGGCGCGATACTCGTCGTCGCGGGTCTGTGGATCGCCGCCGGCGGGTGATGACGACACCCGAGCCCGCCCCGCTGCGCAGCCACGATTGAGGCGACGCGGCGCCGGCGCGCTTGAAAGGGGTCAATCTGTCCAAGGAATGTTGCGATGAACCGTGACGCGGCGGAAACCGGCCGGATGCAGGTGTTGCTGTCGCAGATCGGCGCTGGGCTCGACGAGTTTCAGCGTTTTGCGCATCCCGACGCGATGCACCCTGACCGCCACTGGCGCCAGCGGCTCGACCAGCCTCTGCCGCAGCGCGGCGTGGGCATCGACGCGGTGGTTGCCGACCTGCTGGAGCAGGTCATCCCCAACGGCTCGGCGACTGCTCGGCCGGGGTTCAGCGGCTTCATCACCACCGGCGGCACCACCGTGGCGGCCCTGGCCGCAACGGCGGCAAACGTCGCGGCACCGCAGCGCTACGGTCTGCACGCTTTCAATTTCCTGGAGGAACTCTCGCTGCAATGGCTGGCGCAGATGTGCGGTCTGCGCGCGATGCAGGGCGTCTACAGCAGCGGCGGTTCCGTGGCCAACCTGCTGGCACTCGGCGCGGCGCGCCAGTCGGCGTTCGAAAGCATCGAGCGCGACCCAGCCAGGCATGGCCTGGACCGCCCGGTGGCGATCTATGCAACAGCCGAGGCCCATCACACGATCCAGCGGTCGGCCGGCATTCTCGGCCTCGGTCGCCAATCCGTGCGAGCCATCGCCTGCGACGCGAGCGGCCGCATGAACGTGTCGGCCCTTCGCCTGGCGGTCGAAGAGGACCTGCGTGCTGGCGTGCTGCCCATGGCCATCGTGGCCAATGCCGGCACCACCAACGCCGGCGCGATCGACCCGCTTCACGCCATTGGCGAGGTGGCGCACGAACGCGGTGTCTGGTTCCATGTCGATGGTGCGTACGGTCTTCCGGGCATCCTCGACGAACGCATCGCGCCGTTGTACCGCGGACTCGAGCTCGCGGACTCCGTGATCGTCGACCCGCACAAGTGGCTCGGTGCCTCGGTGGGCGTGGCCGCGACCTTCGTGCGCGACCGTGGGTTCCTGCAGCGGGCGTTCACGCAAGAGCCCGCCGACTACCTGGAAGGCTCGGTCCAGCCGGCGGGCGCACCCGGCTCCGGGATCGAACACTCGATGGATGACTTCGGTATCCCGTACTACGACTTCGGCGTCGAGCTCAGTGCGCCCTGCCGCGGCGTCGTCGTCTGGGCGCTGATTCGCGAGATTGGCGTGGACGGCATGATCGACCGGGTGCGGCGCCACAATGACATGGCCGCGCATGTCGCCGAAGCGGCGCGCTCGCATCCCCGCCTTGAACTGATGCAGGAGCCGACCCTCTCGATCTGCTGTTTCCGCTACGTCGCCCCGGGCGTGGCAGACCTCAACGAGCTGAACCGCCAGCTGCACCGCAGGCTGTTGCGAGAGAACATCAACATGCCCAGCACGACGCTGATCAAGGGGCAACTGGCATTGAGACCGTGTTTCGTCGGTGCAAGATGCGACATGGCGCAGGCCCAGGCATTGATCGATGACGTGCTGCGCCTGGGCGACGCCCTCGTGTGCGCGGCACCGTAGCCGTCCCGGACGGTGGCGCCAGCAGCCACACGCTGCTCGCCCACCAGCCCTGCACGAGCAGCGCGACCGGTAGCGGTTCAACGGCGGGTGCCGGCGGAGTGCTCATGACGCCCTCGATTCACGAGCGCTCCGTGCTTGACGATCAAGTGGCGCGTCGCTTGCGCCCAGCCTGCGCGTCGGTCTGCTCGTGCATGCCGCGCCGCGTCGTGCCCGGGGTTGCCGGATCGCGAGTGCTGCCCTTGCGGACGCGTCGCTTGCCGTGGAACTCCAGCGGGTTCAGTCGCTTTTCGGTCGGGTTCAGGCAGTAGTCGGTCATCGCCTGCGGATCGAGCAGCAGTTCCAGATCGACGCTTCTGGCCAGCATGGCGGTGGTCTGCCGGACGATCCACATCTGCTCGAGGATCGCCTCGGCCCACGGATTGGGGAAATGGCTTGTCATGTCGTGCTCCAGTTGATTGACGGGGGTTCGAGCGTGGCCCTCATCCCCCGGCGCGGCGGGGACGGCCCTGCTGGCCGGCCATGAAGGCTTCTGCCGGCAACTGCACTCGCATCCATGAAGTGCCTCCCGTGGCATGCGCATGGCCGGCCCGCTGATGGGCATGGCGAACCGCCCGTGCCACGGGCCGCATGGCGGCCACTGCCTGCGCAGGCCGCGATTCGCCCAGCGCGCCCGAGACGATCAACATGTCGCAGCGTGAGCGCGCCAGCAGGCTGTTGATCCTGCCCAGCACCGACGTTGCCATTCGACCGCGTCGCTGCTTCGTCGCCACCAGCACGTCGGCGTTGATGCTTTGCGCCTGTCGCAAGGTGGCCTTCACCGGCGATCCGCGCCCGAGGGCAAAGCTCAGCTTGTGGCTGTCCAAGCCGAGCCGGGTCATGCTGCGGCGCATGCGTGCCATCAGGGCGACCTCTTGCCGCAGGTGATGCTCACGGATGACGGCCGCGCTGACATCGGCTTCACGCATCACCACCTCGCCGGTCGAATCGAAGGCATGGAAGACCTGCAGGTCGATGTCGTTCGACAACGCCGCGGCAACCAGCGCCGCCGCCTCCGAGGCCGGCGTGAAATCGATCGGCACCAGCGCGCGGCGGTACCCCCGCCTGGGCATGTGCTTGACCACCAGCACGGGCCGCCGACTGCACTCCACGAGGCGCTGCGCGGTGCTGCCCAGCAGCATCTCGGCCAGCGCACTTCTGCGCGGCTGTCCCATCACCACCAGGTCGGCGCGCCCGGACGCACGCTGCAACTCGTCCAGCACGTTGCCGGTGCGCACCTCAGGGACTGGCGCCACGCCGTATCGAATCGTCAGATCCGCCGCCAGGCGGTGCAGCGTGTCACGCGCCTTGGCGCGCTCGAGATCCAGGTCGATCGCCGGCGAGAACCAGCCGCGAAGGCGTGCGCGGCTCGCCGGAACGACGACGTGCACGACGTGCAGGCAGGCGCCGTGCTGTCGGGCCAGCATCGCGGCGCGGCGCACGGCGCGGTTCGCCGGTGCGGAAAAGTCGGTCGCCGCCAGAATGAACTTGAACGGGGTCATCTCGCATACTCCTTGTCGGTCCGCGGCGCCGTTCGACAGCGCCGCACGAGCGCCAGCGTCGCGGTCTGCAGGCCGCGTGCGAAGGGGCTCGGGTGGATCGGTCGCCGTGCCCGGATGGGACGGCGCCGCGCAGCGACGCAGCGCTGCGGTGGCTACAACGCGTGCTCGCCGCTGGATTCGGGCTGGAACAGGATTGCCACGATCTCGGCCGACAACTCGCCGCCCGAGGGCGTTGGCCAGAAGACGGTGGCTCCCACCCGCTGCCCGAGCAGGCTCCAACCCACCGGCGACAACACCGAGACGTCACCCGCACCGGCATTGGTGTCGGCCGGATAGCGCAGCGTGAGCTCGTTCTCCGCGCCGGTCTGCAGATCCCTGAGCAGAACGCGCGAGTGCATGGTCACGAGGTCGGGCGGCGCCTGACGCCAGTGCACGATGTCGGCTTCATCGAGCGCGCGCTCGATCGGCAGGGTGGCCGACGACGACACGGTGCGGCCGCACTTGTGGCGTTGAATGAGCTTGGTGAGCCGGACATGGTCCAGTTCGGTGAGCGTGCGCTCGAGCGCCAGGACTTCCATGATGCAACCCTTCAGATTTGAGTCCGCTGTCGCCGGCATCAGGTGCGGGCAACGCGGGCTACCGCGCGGGCTTGAAGGCCCGGCGATCTGGGGTTTGCGCAGTCAGGAGAAAGCGATCGCCGGGCTCAGGAATGTGCGGCCGGCTGCAAGGTGAGAGTCCCCACCCCGGCCCGCACCGCGGGGCCGCGGACAAGCCCAGCGGCCGTGGCGGTCAACTGGGTTTGCGCGACACGAAACGCGGCGGTGTGAGGGCGGCAGAACATGGTGTGGATTCTATTGGCGATAGCGCTTCAGAGCAATCGAGAGACGGCAAGTCGCACCACGCCGTAGGCGTATTGGGTGAATGCAGCCCGAACCACGGCAGGTCACGCAATTTCATGTACCGCACTCCGTCCCGAAGCCGCTCGCCATCGGGCACGCCGGCGCCGCATCAGCAGGTAGGCAGCCGGGATCACGAACATCGACAGCAGCGGCGCGCTGATCATTCCGCCGACCATCGGCGCCGCGATGCGCTGCATCACCTCGGAGCCGGTGCCGGTGCCCCACATGATCGGGAACAGGCCGGCCAGGATCAC
>JBDTUO010000073.1:0-9381 GCA_040007675.1 Rubrivivax sp. | reverse complement strand
CGATCACAACGCACCCATCAACGCCGGTTCCAACGGTGGCTGCACACAGTGGGGTCACGCCTCGTCGTCGTCATCGACGCGACAACGCGCCGCCGTTCTGTCCAGCCACTCGAAGGAGATTTCCATGTCCGCAGTTCTCGCTCAACCCGCCGTGTCCCACCTGCTCGACGGCCGCCGCTTCGACGGCATCGTGCTCGAGTGCGGCAAGACCGCCGGCGACGCCGACTCGATCAGCTTCGAACACGGGCGCTTCCGCTCGTCCGCCTGTGACCAGTACGACTACGGCGACGGGGCCTACACCGCGCGCGAATCGGACGGTGCGATCGTGTTCGAGTCCGAAACCGAGAGCCCGAAATACGGCCAGTTGCGCTGGCACGGCGTCGTGCACGGCACGCGCATGGACGCCACGCTGACGATGATGCGCGACGGCGTCGCCGGCGGCGAGAAGTGGATCCTCGCCGGCCAGGTGTGAGCACGCATGCCGCGCATCGCCATCGCGCAGGTGGGCGCCGGTTTTCCCCGACCGGGCCGCGACCCTCGCCAAGGCCGTCGCGGCTGCGCGTCGACGACCGGCCGCAGTGGCCGGTCGTGACCGGCCCGCTGCTGACCGGAGGCGCCCCATGAGCCCGACCTACCACGCAGGCATGCGCGCGTTGCAGGACCGATTCGACACGCGCCGCCTCGCCGACCGGCTCGACGAGCACCTCGGTCGCAGCGCCTTCACCGCCGACGACCGCGCCTTCATCGAGAGCCGTTCGATGTTCTTCCTCGCCAGCGCCGACGCCGAGGGACGACCCGACTGCTCGTACAAGGGCGGCGATCCTGGCTTCGTGCGCATCACCGCAGACGACGAGCTGATGTTCCCCAGCTACGACGGCAACGGGCAGTACCGCAGCCTCGGCAACCTGATCGCGAACCCGGCTGTCGGTCTGCTGTTCATCGACTTCGAGTCCCCGCGGCGGCTGCGCGTCAACGGATGCGCCCGGATCGTCGACGACGACGCGCTGCGGGCCGGTTTCGTCGGCGCACAACTCGTCGTGCGGGTGCGTGCCGAGCGCATTTTCCCGAACTGCCCGCGCTACATCCACCGCAGCGTCGCCGGCGCCGAGCCGTCGCCCTACGTGCCCCGCGCCGGCCACACGCCGCCGGAGCCGAAATGGAAGTCGATGGCGATCGTCGCCGACGTGCTGCCGCGCCAGGGCAGCGGAGCGCCGCGCTGACCGGCGACGCGGCGGGCGCGCGCGGCGCGCGCCTGTGAGCTACTCGATGACGTCGCCGATCCAGACGCGGTCGAATTCGGCGCCGGCCTCGCGCTGGATACGGCGCATCGTCTCGGCATCGGCCGCCTCGTACTCGCAGACCATGCGCTTGCGGTCAGTGGACAGCAGGCTGCGTTTCCAGGTCGCCTGGTAGGCCGCCAGGCAGGGGCGCTCGCGGTTGGCGACGCCTTGCATGTCGGCGTCCGACTGTGGCGTGTCGAAGCTGCGTTCGACGACGATGCGGGACATGGCGATCTCCTTGGTGGTGGACGACAGGCCAGACTAGGGGACGACCGTTGGAGCCGGCGTTGGAAGCGCCTGCTCGGCGCTTGCGAGCGCCGCCTGGGCGCGTGCGCTGCCGGTGTCGCGCGGCGCCATTGCCAGCCAGTTCGCTGCGCTGACCGGATCGGGCGCGGCACCGGCCAGCGCCGCCAGCGCCACTGCGACCTCGGTCGGGCGGCGCACCGCGCGTGCCGCCGCGAGCGCTTCGGTGGCGCACGCGGTGGCGGCCTCCGGCCGGCCGGCCGCCAGCGACAACATCGCGGCCTCGTTCAAGGCGTACGCCAGGTGCGCCTTGTCGTCGAGTTCGCGCAGCTGATCCAGGCTGGCGGCCAGCACCGGCTCGGCCGCGCCGACGCCCTCGCGCAGGCGCGCGATGGCGCCCAACGCCTGCGCGAACGGGGCGGGCGCATCGCCCATCCGGCGGGCGGCGTCGCCGATCTCCCCGACGTGGCGCTGCACGTCGGCGAGGCGGCCGTGCTCCAGCTCGACGGTCGCCAGCCAGACCAGGCATTCGAGCTCGCGCCAGTGGTTTCCGGTCAGCCGCGCCAGGTCCACCCCGCGTGCGAGGGCATCGCAGGCGGCGTCGAGCCGACCGTGCGCGCGCGCTATCAGGCCGCGACCCCACTCGATCTCCATCAGCTTCAGGTCGAGTTCGGTGGCCAGTGTCGCCGCCTCCTCGAGCAGCTCACGCCCACGCACCGGATCGGCCTCGATGTCGAGCAGGCAGCGCCCGCTGTTGGCGAGCTGCCGGCAGTGCGTCGCCGCGTCGGCGCGCCGCGTCAAGCGCTCTGCGGCGAGCGTCGACGCGTGCGTGCGTCCGGTGTCACTGGCCTGCTGTTGCCAGAACGCGAGGATCTGCCAACCCTCGCCCGCTTCGGCGTGCAGTCCCAGCGCCTCGGCGGCCCGGGTCGCGGCTTCTATGCGCTCGACCAGCGCCGGCAGGCGGCGCCCGCCCGGGCCGGCAGCGGCGGCGACGCACACCCCCAGCAGGCCGATTTCCAGCTTCACCCGCTCGGGGCCGGGCATCAGGTCGGCGACGCAGGCCAGACCATGGTCCGCCGCCGCGCCGGCCGCACCGTTGGCGAACACACGCAGGCAGTGCTCGCCGGCCGCCAGGCTGGCGCGCGCGGCGCCCAGCGGGTCGTTCGCGAGGTCCGCATGGCGCACCAGCTCGCCGTGCAGCCACGGGTCATCGCGGCTGGCGGCGCCCAGCGCACGGGCGAACTGGCGGTGGATCGCCTGGCGGCGCGGCTGCGACAGGCCACGGTACACGACCCCCCGAACGAGGTCGTGCGCGAAGTCGAAGCGGCCCGGCCCGGCGGGCCGCACCAGCCCGCGCTGCTCGAAGCGCTCCATGCGCGCCAGCACCTCGGCGACCGGCAAACCGGCGGCGTCGGCCAGCAGGTCCGGGCGCAGCGGCCCGCCCATCGCCGCGGCCCAGCCGAGCAGTTCGCGTGCGGCATCGTCCAGTGACCGCAGACGATCGTCGATCAGCGCATCGACGCTGCGTCCTGCCGCATCGGCGCCGCGTCGTGCGGCGCGGGCCAGCTCCAGCAGGTACAGCGGGTTGCCGCCAGACTGGCGCAAGGCGTCCTCGGGGTCGACCGGAACGGCATCGAGCAGCGTGCGCGCGTCGTCGACCCCGAGCGGGCCGAGCGCGTGACGCCACAACAACCCTTCCCGCGCGAGGCTGTGCAGCAGGCCCTTGGCGCGGGCGTTGTCCTCGACCTCGCCGGCGCGGGCGGCGCCGGCGAGCAGCAGCAGCGGCGTGGCCCCGTCGAGCGTGCGCACGACATAGTGCAGCAAAGCGGCCGACACCTCATCGATCCATTGCAGGTCGTCGAACAGCAGCACCAGCGGCTGCTGTGCCGCCAGCGCCTGCAACAGCGCCACGGCGGCATCGAACAGTCGTTCACGGTTGCCGTCCTCGGCGGCCTGGCCGGCGAGCAGCGGCGCGGCGTGCGCCAGCGTGGCGGCCGGCACACCGTCCAGGGGAACGCTGCGCAGCCCGTCGAGCCAGGGGCCGTAGGGGCGGACCATCTCGGCCTCGAAGCAACGCCCACGGACCACGCGCCGCCCGGCCGCCACGGCGGTCTCGGCGAGGTGCTCCAGCACCCGGGTCTTGCCGATGCCGGGTTCGCCGGTGAACAGCAGCAGCGCGCGCGCGGCCCGGCTGCCGGCCAGCGCGTCGACGATCAGTTCGTGCTCGGTGCCGCGGCCGAGCAGCGGTGCCGGCGGCGCGCCCGGTGCCGCCCCCTGGGCCGCTGGCGCTCCGGAGGCCAGCGCCGGTGCGACCGGTTCACCCGCCGGGGCGTGCGGGCTCGCGGCGGCGCCCGCGCCCGGCTCACGCAGCGCGCGCCGCGCCTGCCGGATCGCCTCGTCGAGCGGCCCGTCCGCGGGCAGCGCGACCTCGCGTCGCAACAGCTCGCGTGCCCAGTCGTGGTGGCGCTCGGCGGCGGGATAGCGGCCGGCCGCGGCCAGCAGCCGCACCAGGGCCGCGTGCGCCGCTTCGGCCAGCGGGTCGGCGGCGACCATCGCATGGGCGTAGGGCAGCGCGCGGTCAGGCTCCGGCGCCAGGCGGACGACGAGCGCCTCGAGCACCGCGCGGCGCAGACCACCATGCTGCTCGCGCAGCGCCATGCACCAGTGATGAAAGCGGTAGCACCCCGGCAGCTCCAGCCCGTCGAGGAACTCGCCGCGCAGCAGCACGGCCGCCTGCTCGAGCGCGGGCAGCGGCGTGGCGGCTGCGCCCGCCGCCAGCAGCGTGCGCACTTGCACGATGTCGACCTCGCAATCGCGCGCGACGAAGCCGACCCGCTCGCGGTCTGCCGTCAGGCGCCGGCCCTGCGCATCGTCGACCAGCGGCCGCAGCTTGGTCAGGCTCCAGCGCAGCGCCGCGCGCGGATCGTCGGGGCCGTCCCAGAGCAGGTCGCACAGCATCGAGCGGCTCTGTGCGCCGGCACTCGCCACCAGGTAGCCGAGCAGCGCCCGGGTGCGTCGGGAGGGCGGCAGCGGCACCACGGCGTCGCCGCAGTGCAGTTGCAGGTCGCCCAACAGGCGGATGCGAAGCAGGTGGGGCGCAGGCATGCGTGCCGTCCATCGGTCGATACCACGCTCGCTCCCATCGTGGTTCCAACGCTGGCCGCAGATCGTCACCGCCGGACCCGGAGCGATGGCCACCGGCTCCGATGACAGTAGCACAGGACCTCCCGCACGAACAGCCGCCACCGTGGGCCTCGATCCCGACAAACCCGGCACGTTGATGGGCAACGTCGTGCCCGACCCGCGTGTCCGCGGCGGCGCCCTGCGTGGCCGCAGTTCCGGCTTTACGGCGCGCGACCCAGTCCCGGTTCGATTCGATCCATGACGTGCGAGCCTGATCGCGCCGGCGCCTTCGACCGCCAGCGACACTGCACGGCGCTGGTGTTGTCCGGTGGCTGCCTGCGCGGCCTGGCGCAGATCGGTGTGCTGAAGGCGCTGCACGCGCTAGGAATCGAGCCCGACCTCGTCGTCGGCACCAGCGTCGGCGCGGTCGTGGGGGCGCTCTACGCGGCCGGGTGCCCGCCGTCGGCGATCGAGCGCGCAGCGCACGGGGTCGCCATCGCGCAGCTCAAACGCTGGGCCTGCTCGGGCCGCGGTCTGTGGAACCTGAGCGGCGTGCAGTCGCTGCTGCGCCGCCAGTTGCCGCGCTCCCGCATCGAGGACTTCCCGATCCGCTTCGCAGCCGTCGCGACCGATGTCGACAGCGGACGGGCGGTGCTGTTCACGCGCGGTGACGCGGTAGACAGCGTCGCCGCGTCCGCCGCGATGCCGGGCTTCTTCGTCGCGCCGGCGGTGGGCGGTCGCCGTTGCGTCGACGGCTGTCTGGTGAGCCCGCTGCCAGTGCACAGCGCGCGCGCGCTCGGCGCCACCCGGGTCATCGCGGTGGACACGCTGTGCGATCCGCGGCAGACGGGCGGCTCGACGGTGCTGAACCTGCTGCTGCGATTACCGCGCCAGCGGATGCGCGCGCTCGCCGCGCTGGAAGCGGCCGCCGCCGACTGGCTGATCACGCCGGACCTGGCCGGGATTCACGACCTTGCCGCGCCTCGTGGCCGGCAGGCGGCAATCGACGCCGGCGAACGGGCGGCGCTGCGGTCGCTTGCGTCTGCGGACCGTGCCTGCGCCGCAGACCCACCTGCTGCAGCGGTCCGCACCCCCGAGTGCTAGGCTCCGTCGCCCACGACATGCAAGCCGCCGAGCGGAACCGACGATGTTGCAGCAGCCCGCGGCCCACGCGCATTCGATCATCAGCAGCTGGCACGCTCACGTGTATTTCGACGCGTCGAGCCGGGATGCCGCCTGGGCATTGCGCGAGCGCATCGCCACCGCGCTCGCCGGGCAGCTCGAGCTGGGGCGCTTTCACGAGCGAGCGGTCGGCCCGCACCCGATGTGGAGTTACCAGCTCGCGATTGCCCCGGCGCAGCTCGCACTGGTGTTCGGCTGGCTCACGCTGAACCACGGTGCGCTCGACGTGTTCGTGCATCCGAACACCGGCGACGAGCTGCGCGACCACCGCGACTGCGCCGTCTGGCTGGGCCGCTCGCACGTGCTGAACCTGGCGGCACTGGCGGGTTGAGCGCCCGCGCCCGGGTGCGGCGCCGGCCCGTCCGCGCTCAGCCCGGCGTCGGGTCGCGGGTTCCGCCCGCGGCGGGCGATTCCCCCGCCGTGTCCTGCGCCGCCAGTGCGCGCAGGCAGTCCAGGCACAGGCAGCCGCGCCAGCGTTCACGCAGCGCCACCTGCAGCGTCGCGGACAGCAGCAGCGCGCTGCACGCGCACGGATCGGGATCCGCCGCGCCGCAGTGAAAGGCGCCGCCGCAGCGCGCACAGGCAGCGTTGGCCAGCGGCCCGGCGACGTTGATGCGCATCACGCCGCGGGCCCGACGTGGCTGACGTGGCGGCAGGCGTCGTTGTCGGACCAGCGTGTGCTGATCGCGGTGAAGCGCGCGGTCGCGGCACGCGGCGACGGGGGTGATCGGTCTGGCATCGGCGGTCGGTCGGGCATCGGGTGAGCACAACGGCGGCCATTCTGCCTTCGCAGGGCCGCGCTGCGGGGCTGCGCCGAAGCCGGCGCGATCCTCGCGATGGCGTCGGACCTGCGTATCGGCACTGCGCGCGCCAGGACGGCGTTCCTGTTCACGCGCGTCGGCCTCGCCGGTGCCGACATGGGTGCCTGCAACCTGCTCCCGCACATCGTCGGTAGCGGGCGCGCGGCCGAGCTGCTGTACACGTACACCGGGCGCGCGATGGACGGCGTCGAGGCCGAGCGCTGGGGCTTCTTCAACCGCCTGACCGAACCCGACGCCTTGCTTGCTGGCGCGCAGGCTCTGGCCGCCGAACTCGCCGCCGGCCCGAGCTTCGCGCACGGCATCACCAAGCCTGCCTGCACCAGGAATGGAGCATGGGCATCGACGAGGCGATCGAGGCCGAGGCGCAGGCGCAGGCGATCTGCATGCAGACACGCGACTTCGAGCGCGCCTACGAGGCCTTCGTCGCCCGCCGCCGGCCGGTGTTCGAGGGCAACTGAGGCCCGGTGTTGTCTTGGGGTCCGGGTCGGCGACGGCTTCGCGAACCGCCGCAATCGCCATCCCGGGCGCCACGACCGACGCGGCAGCGGTCGCTGAAGCGGGCCCTCCAGCGCTGCCGCGCCTGAAGCCTAAGCGTGCACAGGGTCGCGTGCAGAGGGCGGCGCCTAGAATCGGGCGCATGCCCGCAGCCGCTCCCGCGGCCGGCCCATGAGGCCCCGCGACCCCTTGCCGACGCCGTGACGGCGCTGTTCGTCAGCTACCGCCGCGACGACACCCAGGGCTTCGCCGGCCGGCTCGTCGGCGACCTCGAAACGGCCTTCGGGACCGATCAGGTCTTCAGCGACATCGAGATTCCGATCGGCAGCGACTTTGCGCAGGTCTTGGTCGAGACCGTCACGCAGTGCGACGCCGTGCTGGTGGTCATTGGCAAACGATGGGCGGGCGAGTCGACGGCGGGGCTGCCGTCGCGCCTGTTCGAAGCCGGCGACTGGGTGCGGATCGAGGTCGAGGCGGCGCTCGACCAGGGCAAGGCCGTCGTCCCGGTGCTGGTTGGAGGCCAGCCGATGCCAGCGGCCGCCGACCTGCCGACGGGCCTGCAGCGCTTGCCGCGCCGGCAGGCCGCGGTGTTGTCCGAGCGCCATTGGGACGAAGATGTGGACCAGCTCTGCGCCCGCCTGGTCACGCTCGTGCCGTCGCTGCGCCGCATTTCGGCACCGGCACCGGGCGCACCGCCCACGGCACTTCCCTCCGCGGCACCCCAGGCGCCGCGGGCGCCTGGGGTGTGGCGCTCGGCGGGCCGCTCGATGGCGCATGCAGTGGGTCGCGTGTTGGGGCGCGGCCTGAAGCGCTTGTTCGTGATCGCGCTCGTGCTCGCGCTGGTCGTCGGCGGCATTCGGCTATTCGGCGACGCCTCGACCCTGCGTCAGCTGGACCGGCTCGAAGCCCGCCTGCTGATAGGCTGGGACCGCCTGCAGCACGCGCTGCGCGGCGTCGCCGGCCTGCGTTGAAGGGCCCGCGGCGCCGGTTGCATCCGGACGCGCCTGCTTCACGCAGCTTTACGCTGCCTCTGGCCAGCCTGGGTGAACCTCGGCGCCCGCCCACACGTTGAACGCAGACGAGGTGTCAGCCGCCCAGGGCGTTGACACCGCCCCCGCACTCGCCCACCCGAGGAGACAACGACGATGACCCGAACCACCCGCACCGCGCTGCTGCGACGCTCGGCACTCGCCGCCATCACTGCCGTCGGCCTGCTCGCGGCCGGCGTCGCCCAAGCCCGCGACGACCGCCCGGACGTGCGCTGGTCGCTGTCCTTCGGCGTGCCCTTCGGCGCGCCGTTCGCCGGCGTCACGGTCGGCAATGGCGACTCGTACTACGGCGCGGCGCCCGTTTACGGCCCCTCGCCCTATTACGGCACGACCCCGCATTACGGCTCCTACTACGACGCGGCGCCGTCGGCTTACTGGCCCGCTCCGCGCCGGGTGGTGGTCGTGCCGCGCCACGATCGCGACCGTGACGGCATCCCCAACCGCTGGGACCGCCGCTACAACCCGCGCTGGGACCGTGACGGCGATGGTGTTCCGAACCGCCGCGACCGCCACCCGAACCGCCCCGACCGACGCGACGGCCGGGACTGGCACGGCCGCTGAGCCTTCGATCAGCGCCTGCCGACACCGCCACCATCGCCGGGTCGACCGGGATCGGCGACGCGATCAACGACGCCCAACTGCGCGCCGTGGGCGCTTGATCGACCGGGGTACGCGGCCTCGGTCGGGTGGCTGACCGGACGGCCCGCTCGGCGGTCACGGCCGGGCGCGCGCCCTAGAATCCGGCCCCATGTCCGCCCCTGTGTCCGCCCGCAAGCTGTTCGTCACGACCGCGCTGCCGTACGCGAATGCGGCGTTCCACATCGGCCACATGATGGAGTACATCCAGGCCGACATCTGGGTGCGGCTGCAGCGCATGCGCGGCCACGAAGTGCACTTCGTCTGTGCCGACGACGCGCACGGCGCGCCGATCATGATCGCGGCCGAGAAGGCCGGCGTGTCGCCGCAGGAATTCGTCGCCGGCATCGCGGCCGGCCGCGCGCGCTACCTCGACGGCTTCCACATCGCGTTCGACAACTGGCACTCGACCGACGGCCCCGAGAACCACGCGCTGGCGCAGCAGATCTACCTGGCGCTGCGCAAGTCGGGGCTGATCTCCGAGCGCGTGATCGAGCAGTTCTACGACCCGGTCAAGGGCATGTTCCTGCCCGACCGCTACATCAAGGGCGA
>JBDTUO010000072.1:0-9581 GCA_040007675.1 Rubrivivax sp. | reverse complement strand
CGCGCGATCCCTTGCTGGCGGCGCGTCTGGCGGGCGAACGCAAGCAGATGGAACGTATGGCTTCTGGCTTGGCCAAGCGAATCTTCACGCTGGGCTGGCTGACCGTGCCGCCAATCGGTTTTGCTGAGCTGTCCAAGCTGGTCGGCAAACCATCGCCCGCTGCAGCAACTTCAGCCTGAAGGCACCCCACACACCATCGAGGTTTTCCATGTACGGATTCACCACCACACTCAATGACATCACGTTCGACCAGGCTCTCGCCAAGACCACCGCGGCCCTGAAAGCCGAGGGCTTCGGCGTGCTGAGCGACATCGACGTGCAGCACACCATGAAGGAGAGGCTCGGCGTCGACATGCCGCCCTATCGCATCCTGGGCGCGTGCAACCCACCGCTGGCGCATCAGGCCCTGCAGGCGGTGCCCGACATCGGCCTGCTGCTGCCGTGCAACGTGGTCGTTCGCGAGGAAGCAGCAGGCCGGGTGGTGGTCGCCTTTCTCGATCCTCAGGTCATGATGGCCCTCGTCGGCAAGCCGGAAGTCAAGGCGGTGGCCGACGCCGCCGAGCAGCGATTGCGCCGGGCCTGCGAGTGCCTGGGCGGCAGTCCGACCCGGGCCAGCTGAGCGACTGCCGCACCGAGCCGACCGGCCCGACGCCGGCCCGGCGTACGCCATCACGGCGGTGTCTGCTCGAGCCATCTCACCGACCTGCAGCGGGGAGAGACGATCGAGGCGTTCGTACGGCCGCATGCCTGCTTCCGACCGGCCGCCGGCGACGTGCCGGTGCTCGTGATCGGCGCCGGAACCGGTATCGCGCCACTGACCGGCGTCATCCGCCACCTCTACCGCGACGAGCTGCACGGCCTGGCTGGCGACTGCCGCCTACGCTCCTTGACGACGGCGTTCTCCCGCTCCATCGAATGTGCCTATGTGCAGGACCGACTGCTGGCCGACGCGCAGCGGCTGCGCGAGTCGAAGACGTCTATTGAATGGTTGCCCAGCGTGCGTCCGAACGTTCGGCCTCGGCCTCGGCCGCCGCCCGCGACCAGGTGCCGTACGTGACCCTCGGCGGCGCAGCCATCGACAAGGTAGGGGCTTACGGCCCCCTATCCCCAATTCGCCACTAAGCATTTCCTGCCCATGCGCTACTGCATAAAGCAGGGCGCAGGTGTCGGCCCGCTGCCCGTCGTGCTTCGCGTCTGAAACGAGAGGAGACTGCTATGGCTCGTGACTGGGTGATCGAAGGCAAGTATGTCGAATACTGCAGTTGCGATCTCGGCTGCCCTTGCGAGGCCATGGGCAACCCGACCCAGGGCCATTGCACGGGCCTGGTCGCCTTCAAGATCGACAAGGGCCAATGCGACGGCGTGGCGCTGGATGGCCTTTCGGTCGTCGCCACGTTCTACTTTCCGCGTGCCATTCACCATGGCCACGGGGTCATGCATCCGATCATCGATGAGCGTGCCAGCGACGCGCAGAAGGACGCGCTGTTCTACATCCTGTCCGGCGCCGACCAGCAGGTCGGCACCATGTTCCAGATCTTCTCCATCATCATCGAGACGATCAAGGATCCGCTGTTTGCGCCGATCACCTTTGACTGGGACCTGGACCATCGGCGTGCCCGCATCGAGGTGCCCGCGACAGTGCGCGCCCGCAGCGAGCCGATCCGCAACCCGGTCACCGACGACGAGCACCAGATGATCACCGTGTTGCCGAACGGCTGGGTCTTTCACGAGGCCGAGAATGCCGCAGGGTTCGCCAAAGGCACCGGTCCGATCAAGTTTGACTTGAACCGCCAGCACAGCTCGATGGCGCACGTGGCCTGGAACCCGAAGGGCCTCGTGCACAGCTACAAAGATTACAAGCAGAAATTCGGCCGGCCCTAGCAGGGGCTGACGCGGGGGCGAGCGTGCTGGAATCCGTGCTGAGGCGCGACCGGGTGGTGCTGCTCGTCGGGCTGGCGGCGGTCCTCGCGATGGCCTGGAGCTGGATCGTTGCCGGCGGCGGCATGGCGATGAGCGCGGTCGAGATGACCGGCATGGCCGGCATGGATGGGTGGCTGATGCAGCCGGCGGTGTGGACGCCTGCCTACGCGATGCTGATCTTCGCCATGTGGTGGGTCATGATGCTTGCCATGATGTTGCCCAGTGCAGCACCGACACTACTGCTCTTCGCCCACGTCAACCGCTCCGACAAGGCGGCCGGCGCGCCGCTGCTGCCTACCGTCCTGTTCGCCACCGGCTACCTGCTGGCCTGGGGCGCGTTCAGCGCCGGCGCCACCGCGCTGCAATGGGGCCTGGAGTCGGCTCGCCTGCTGTCGCCGATGCTCGAAATGAACAACCGCTGGCTGGGCGCCATCCTCTTGCTCGCCGCCGGCCTGTGGCAACTCACGCCGCTCAAGGCGGCTTGCCTGCAACATTGCCGCACGCCGCTCGGCTTCCTGATCGGCAACTGGCGAGCGGGGTCGTCCGGCGCACTGCGAATGGGTCTCGAGCACGGGGGATACTGCCTGCTCTGCTGTTGGTTCCTGATGGCGCTTCTGTTCTTCGGCGGCGTGATGAACTTGTTCTGGATTGCCGGCCTCGCCGTCTTCGTGTTGTTGGAGAAGACCATTCCGCAGGGCCACTGGCTCGGCCGGGTGGCGGGAATCGGACTGATCAGCTGGGGAGTTTTGCTGGCCATCCCGGCGCGTTGACACGCGCCGCCTGCGCCGCCGGCGCCCACCCCGGCATCGCCCGGCCGCCAGCTCAGCGCAGCCTTGCGAGCGCCGCCCTGGCCACCGACATCAGCTTGGGCTGCACCGACTCCGGCGTTTCAGGGGCCTCGGCCTCGAGCGAGATGCCCAGCGCGTGCTGGCCCTGGTGGACGATCAGCAGCGCGTGGTTGCCCTGGTACTTGCCGAGCATCATGTGCGTCATGAAGGCCCGGTCGCCGATGCCGCCGACCGGCTGACGCGGCGACTTGTCGGCCTTGAAGCGCTTCAACAAGTCTTCGAGCTGTTGCGCGGAATTCGGTCCGGAGTACATGTTCACGTTGACGCCGCTGCTCCAGCTGCACGACGAGCCGCCGTTCTTCAACTGCACGCCTTCAGGCTTCGTGACCGAGCGCCGCCCGGTCATCCTGACGACCTCGTCGTTCGGCAGCAGCGCACACGCCGCATCGCTTTGCTTCTCGATGATGCGACGCGCCAGCTCGCTGTTGGTCTGGGCAGACGCGGCACAGGCGAGGCCCATGATCGCGAAAGCGGCGGCGGGTGGCATGAGACGGGGCAGGATCACTTGCGGTCTCCTCGGCGGCGGGCCTCGTCTCCGGACCGGCGCTCGTCGCGCCGGCAAGCGTGCCAGCGATTGCGCGCGTTTGCAAGCGCAAGGGGGGCGGCGCGGTGCGGCGCTCGGCGCGCTGTGGGCACGTTGTCGAGCGGTCGCAGACGGCCTGCAGGCGCACCTAGAATCGACCTTCGCGAACGCGTCGACCGTTCCCCGAACGTCCCTTCCGCCGACCACCGCCCGGGCCGGCCGCCGCCTTGCCATGACCGAACTCGCCAAGTCCTTCGAACCGGCCGCCATCGAGGCCCGCTGGGGCCCGCGCTGGGAGGCCGACGGCAGCTACGTGCCGACGCTCGACCCGGCCAAGCCCTCGTTCGCGATCCAGCTGCCGCCGCCGAACGTCACCGGCACGCTGCACATGGGGCACGCGTTCAACCAGACCATCATGGACGCGCTGACCCGCATGCACCGCATGCGCGGCTTCAACACGCTGTGGCTGCCGGGCACCGACCACGCGGGCATCGCGACGCAGATCGTCGTCGAGCGGCAGCTGCAGGAACAGGGGCTCAGCCGGCACGAGCTCGGCCGCAAGAACTTCGTCGCCCAGGTGTGGGACTGGAAGGCGAGCTCGGGTGCCACGATCACGCAGCAGATGCGGCGCATGGGCGACAGCGTGAGCTGGTCGCACGAGTACTTCACGATGGACGAGGGCCTGTCGACCGTCGTCACCGAGACCTTCGTGCGGCTGTACGACGAAGGTCTGATCTACCGCGGCCAGCGCATGGTCAGCTGGGACCCGGTGCTGAAATCCGCCGTGTCGGACCTCGAGGTCGAGAGCGAGGAGGAAGACGGCTTCCTGTGGCACATCGCGTATCCCTTCACTGACGGCGGCGGTCAGGTGGTCGTCGCGACGACGCGTCCGGAAACGATGCTCGGCGACGTCGCGGTGATGGTGCACCCGGAAGACGAGCGCTACGCACACCTGATCGGCCGTACGGTGATGCTGCCACTGGTCGGGCGCGAGATCCCGGTCATCGCCGACGACTATGTCGACCGCGCGTTCGGCACCGGTGTCGTGAAGGTGACGCCGGCGCACGACGTCAACGACCATGCGGTCGGGCAGCGCCACGGCCTGCCGTCGATCGGCGTGCTGGCGCTCGACGCCACGCTGAACGACGAGGCGCCGGCGGCGTACCGCGGGCTCGACCGCTTCGTCGCGCGCAAGCGCATCGTCGCCGACCTCGACGCCCTCGGCCTGCTGGTCGAGACCAAGAAGCACCGCCTGACCGTGCCGCGTTGCGCGCGCACCGGCCAGGTCATCGAGCCGATGTTGACCGACCAGTGGTTCGTCGCGATGACGAAGCCGGGGGCTGGCGGGCGTTCGATCGCGCAGGAGGCGATCGACGCGGTCGCCAGCGGCGCGGTTCGCTTCGTGCCGGAGAACTGGGTCAACACCTACGACCAGTGGATGAACAACATCCAGGACTGGTGCATCAGCCGCCAGCTCTGGTGGGGCCACCAGATCCCGGCGTGGTACGGCAGCGGCGGCGAGATCTTCGTCGCCCGCGACGAGGCCGAGGCGCTGACACGCGCTGCCGCCGCCGGCTACACCGGGCCGCTGACGCGCGACGAAGACGTGCTCGACACCTGGTACTCGTCGGCACTGGTGCCCTTCTCGACCCTCGGCTGGCCGGCGAAGACGCGCGAGATGGCGCTGTTCCTGCCGAGTACGGTGCTCGTGACCGGCTACGACATCATCTTCTTCTGGGTCGCCCGGATGATCATGATGACGACGCACTTCACCGGTCAGGTGCCGTTCCGTGACGTCTACATCCACGGCCTCGTGCTCGACGCGCACGGCCACAAGATGAGCAAGTCCGAGGGCAACGTGCTCGACCCGGTCGACCTGATCGACGGCATCGCGCTGGCGCCGCTGCTCGACAAGCGCACGGTCGGATTGCGCAAGCCGGAGCTCGCGCCGAAGGTGCGCCGGTCGACCGAGGCAGAGTTCCCGCAGGGTATCCCGGGCTACGGCGCCGACGCGCTGCGCTTCACGTTCGCCGCGATGGCGACCCTCGGGCGGACGATCAACTTCGACAGCAAGCGCTGCGAGGGTTACCGCAACTTCTGCAACAAGCTCTGGAACGCGACGCGGTTCGTGCTGATGCACTGCGAGGGACAGGACTGCGGCCTGAAGGAGCACACCAAGGCCGAGTGCGCGCCGGGCCAGCCGTTCCACGGCTACCTGCGGTTCTCGTCGGCCGACCGCTGGATCAGCGGCGAGTTGCAGCGCGTCGAGGCTGCGGTGGCGCAGGGCTTCGCCGACTACCGGCTCGACCTCGTCGCCAGTGCGATCTACGCCTTCGTCTGGGAAGAGTACTGCGACTGGTACCTCGAGATCGCCAAGGTGCAGCTCGGCGAGGCCGGTCGCAGCGGCGACGCAGGGGCGCAGCGCGCCACCCGGCGCACGCTGATCCGCACGCTCGAGACCGTGCTGCGCCTGCTGCACCCGGTCACGCCGTTCATCACCGCCGAGCTGTGGGACACGGTCGCGGTGGTGGCCGGCCGCAAGGCCCCCGACGCCGCCGACACGGTGACCACGGCACCCTACCCGCAGGCCCAGCTGCACAAGGTCGACGCGGCGGCGGACGCCTGGGTGGCCCAGCTGAAGGCGGTGACCGGCGCGTGCCGCAACCTGCGCAGCGAGATGGCGCTGCCACCGGGCGAACGGGTCCCGCTGCTCGCGCACGGCGACGCCGCCTTTCTCGCGTCGGCCACGCCGCTGCTGATGGCGCTGGCGCGCTTGTCCGAGGTGCAGGTGCTGGCCGACAGTGCCGCCTTCGACGCCGCGGCGGCGGCCTCACCAGTGACGCTCGCGGGCGATATTCGACTCGCGCTCGAAGTGCGCATCGACGTTCCGGCCGAGCTGCAGCGGCTCGGCAAGGAGATCACACGCCTGGAAGGCGAGATCACCAAGGCCGATGCCAAGCTCGCGAACGAGCGTTTCGTCGCCCGTGCGCCGGCCGAGGTGGTGGCGCAGGAGCGCCAGCGCCTGGGCGAATTCAGCCGGGATCTGGATCGTCTGCGAGATCAACGACGTCGTCTGGCGCCGTCGGCCTGAAGCCCTGCGGCGCGGCCGGCAACGGATCGACGCCGCCAGCACGCAGCGCCGCGAGCGCGTCGCGGGAGCGGGTGGCGCCGACCGGGGCGGACAGGATCTCGTCGATGCGGCGCGCCACCGCCCACGCGCTGCGCAGGCGGGACTCCCGGGTGGTTCCGGCGACGCGCGGCGTGACCTGCAGGTTGCCGACCTCGGCCAATGGGCGGCCGCGGTCGAGGGCGCCGGGTTCCAGGCTGTCGAACCAGGCGGCGGCGATGCGGGCGCTGCCTAGCGCGCGGGCGAGCACGGCCTCGTCGAACACGCTCGACGTCGTCAGGCTGACGATCACCTGGTTCATCTTGCCGTACGCGAGGTAACGCTCTCCGATCAGGCGGCGGTAGCGGCTGGCGTAGCCGAGCAGCACGCACACGGCGTCGGACTGCTCGAAGACCTCGTTGAGCGACAGCCGGCGCACGCCCCAGCCCGACCACAGCGGATCTGCCGGTGCGAGCGCCGGGTCGTAGCCGCAGACCGTCGCGCCGAAGGCCGCGAGCAGCTGCGACAGCGGCCTTGCCGCCGGCGTCATGCCGACCAGCCCGACCGTCGCGCCTCCGAGCTCGCGCCCGACCATCAGGCCCTCGGCGTTCTCGACCGGCACGCGACGCAGCAGCTGCAACAGCGCGCCGATCGCGAACTCGGCCTCGGCAGCTGCGCTCGACTTCGGCGAGCGCACGACCTCTACCCCGGCCCGGGCGCAGGCCTCGAGATCGATGTTCTCGGCACCCGCCGACAGCCGGCCGATGGCGCGCAGGCGCGGCGCGGCGTTCAGGACCGGTTCGTCGAGGGCGACGCCAGGCGGGCTGATGATCGCGCGGGCCCCATGCAGCAGCCGGCGCAGCGCCAGGGGCTCGCGAGCGAGGTCCGGCTCGTACTGCACGCGAAAGCGTACTTCGAGCCACTGCACCACTTCAGGGTCCAGTGGTTCGACGATCAGCAGATCCATGGAATCGGTGATAGGAGTGTTGGTTACTCCTCTGCGGCCGCCGTGCCAGAATCAACTGGCCGGAAGCTCCTTTGCGGCGCATTCTATGTAAGCGAATGTACATAAAGAAGGCACTATTCCCGGTCGCCGGGCTCGGCACCCGCTTCCTCCCCGCAACCAAGGCCCAGCCCAAGGAGATGCTGCCGGTGGTCGACAAGCCACTGATCCAGTACGCCGTGGAGGAAGCCTACGCTGCCGGCGTGCGGCAGATGATCTTCGTCACCGGGCGCCACAAACGGCCGATCGAGGATCACTTCGACATGACCTTCGAGCTCGAGGTGGCACTCGAGAACGCAGCCAAGCAGGAACTGCTGGAAGTCGTGCGCGGCGTCAAGCCGGACGACATGGAATGTGTCTACGTGCGCCAGGCGCAGGCCCTCGGCCTCGGGCACGCGGTGCTGTGCGGCCGGCGCCTGGTCGGCGACGAACCCTTCGCGGTGCTGCTGGCCGACGACCTGATGGTCGGCGAGCCGCCGGTGCTGCAGCAGATGGTCGAACAGTTCGCCGAGCGGCGGGCGTCGATCCTGGCGGTGCAGGAGGTGCCGGCCGAGCAGACGCGCCGCTACGGCATCGTTGCCGGCCTCGAGGTCAACGAGCGCCTGATCGACGTGCAGCAGTTCGTCGAGAAGCCGGCGCCGGAGGATGCGCCGTCACGCCTGGGCGTGGCCGGCCGCTACATCCTCACGCCAGGGGTGTTCGCCGAGATCGAATCACAGGCGCGCGGCGTCGGCGGCGAGATCCAGCTCACCGACGGCATCGCGGCGCTGCTGCGACGCGAGAAAGTATTCGCCTACCGCTATGTCGGGCGGCGCTACGACTGCGGCAGCAAGGAAGGTTTCCTCGAGGCCAACGTCGAACTCGCGCTGCAGCACCCGACCCTGGGCCCGGGTTTTCGCGCGTTTCTGAAGGGGCTGGAACTCTGACGGCAGCCTGCTGACGCGGCTGCCTGGGCCGCGTCAGCGGCGGCGTAGCACGTGCACGAAGTCGGCGCCGTCGTTGTGCTGGTCGACCAGTTCGTTGCCGGTCTGGCGCGCGAAGGCCTTGAAGTCGCGCACCGACCCGGGGTCGGTCGACACCACCTTCAGCAACTCGCCGCTGGCCATGTCGGCCAGGGCCTTCTTGGCTTTCAGGATGGGCAGCGGGCAGTTCAGCCCGCGGGTGTCGAGGTCTTTGTCGGCTTGCATGGCCATGCCATTCTACGAGTGCGCCTCGGGGCGCGGGGGCAGCTCGATGAAGGTCGGCTGAATCCCGCGGCCGCGCAGCCACTGCGCAAGAGCCAGCCCGGTGCCCGCGCGCCAGCAGCGGATGTCCGACGGCGCGAACAGCTTGTACTCGGCCAGCTCGGGCGACAGCCGCACTTCGCCGCGCGCTTGTACGTGGTAGGTCACGATGAGCTGGTTCATGCGCTGGAAGTCGTGCACCCCGACCAGCGTGAGCGCCTCGGTCTGCAGCGCGGTCTCCTCGCGCACCTCGCGCGCGATGCCCTCCTCCGGCGACTCACCAGCTTCCATGAAGCCGGTGATCAGCGCGAACATCCGGTGCGTCCAGGCCGCGTTGCGCGCCAGCAGGATGCGCCCCTCCTGGTCGACGCATTCGACGATCGCCGCCAGCACCGGCGTCGGGTTGTTCCAGTGCGTCCAGCCGCACGCCGGGCAGCGCAGCCTGGCCTTGTCGCCGCCGTCCTCGGCCGCGACGATGCTCTGCAACCCGGTCGCGCACTGCGGGCACCAGCGCGGCGCGCTCGCCTCGCTCACTGGTGAATCCTCTGCGCTGCGCGCTCCGGGATGAGCGCTTTCGAGCGGCCCTTGGGGCTCATGCCGGAAACACGCCGGTCGACAGGTAGCGGTCGCCGCGGTCGCAGACGACGAAGACGATGGTCGCGTCTTCGACCTGCTCGGCGATGCGCAGCGCCACCCAGCACGCACCCGCGGCGGAGATGCCCGCGAACAGTCCCTCCTCGCGCGCCAGCCGGCGCGCCATCTGCTCGGCATCGCCCTGGGAGACGAGCACCAGCTCGTCGACGTGCTGCGGGTCGTAGATCTTGGGCAGGTAGGCTGCAGGCCACTTGCGGATGCCGGGGATGCGCGAGCCCTCGGCGGGCTGCGCGCCGACGATGCGCACCGCCGGGTTGCGCTCCTTCAGGTAGCGCGACACGCCGGTGATCGTGCCGGTGGTGCC
>JBDTUO010000071.1:0-9646 GCA_040007675.1 Rubrivivax sp. | reverse complement strand
GCACGCTGCACCAGGATGCGCGAGCCGGCGGTGCAGCGCTCGCCGTTGTTCGAGAAGATCATGAAGATCGCGGCGTCGAGCGCACGCTCGAGGTCGGCGTCTTCGAAGATCACGAACGGGCTCTTGCCGCCGAGCTCCATGCTGAACTTCTTCAGGCCGGCGTTCTGCACGATGCGCTGGCCGGTGGCCGTCGACCCGGTGAACGAGATCGCGCGCACGTCGGGGTGGCTGCACAACGGCTCGCCGGTCTCCTTGCCGAAGCCGTGCACGATGTTGAGCACGCCCGGCGGCAGGCCGGCCTCGGTGGCCAGTTCGCCGAAGCGCGAGATGCTCAGCGGCGAGAGCTCGCTCATCTTCAGCACCGCGGTGTTGCCGAAGGCCAGGCAGGGCGCGATCTTCCAGGTGCCGGTCATGAAGGGCACGTTCCACGGCGAGATCAGCGCGCACACGCCGACCGGGTGGAACAGCGTGTAGTTGAGGTGCGTCGGCGTCGGATAGGTGTGGCCGTCGACGCGCGTGCACATCTCGGCGAAGTAGTGGAAGTTGTCGGCCGCGCGCGGCACCAACTGCTTGGCGGTCTGCGCGATCACCTGGCCAGTGTCCATCGTCTCGGTGCGCGCGATCTCGGGCACGTTGGCCGCGATCAGCTCGCCGAGCCGGCGCATGACTTTCGCGCGCTCGGCCGGCGGTCGGCCGGCCCAGGCCGGAAAGGCCCGTGCCGCGGCCTCGACCGCGGCGTTGACCTCGGCCTCGCCGCCGGCCGCGACTTCGGCCAGCACGGCCTGCGTTGCCGGGTTGACGGTCTCGAAGGTCTCGCGCCCGGGCACCGGGCGGCCGTCTATCAGGTGGGAGATCTGCATCGGGCTTGTCCTCTACACGAGGGTGCTGACCAGACGGCCGATGCCGTCGATCTCGGTCACCACCTCGTCGCCAGGGTTCACGTTGACGACACCCTCGGGCGTGCCGGTGAGGATGATGTCGCCGGGGTGCAGCGTCATGAAGCCGCTCAGGTATTCGATCAGTGCGGCGACGCTGTGGATCATGTTCGACGTCCGGCCCTGCTGCGTGACGCGCCCGTTGACGAGCGTGCGCAGGACCAGCGCCTGCGGGTCCGGCACGTCGGCGGCGTCGACGAGCCAGGGCCCGAGCACGGTGCCGCCGTCGCGGTTCTTCACGCGCAGGTTCGGCCGGTACCAGTTCTCCAGGTAGTCGCGCACCGCGTAGTCGTTGGCCACCGTGTAGCCGGCCACATGCGCCAGCGCATCGGCGGCCCGCACCCGTCGGGCGCTCCGCCCGATCACGACCGCAAGTTCACACTCGTAGTGCATGAAGGCGGCGTCGCGCGGGCGCGGCGTGCGGCCGCGGTGGCCCATCACCGACGACGCCGACTTCAGGAACGCGAGCGGCTCCTCGGCCGCGGTGTTCGACAGTTCCTGGCTCAGCTCCTTGAGGTGGTCGGCATAGTTCAGCCCGAGTGCCACGATCGTGGCACCCATCGGATCCACCGGCGGCAGCCAGACGACGTCGGCTTCGGCGAGCACGCTGCCGTCGTCGAGCTGCAGCCCGCGAGGGTGCGGCATCGCGTGACGCAGCGCCCCGCCCCAGGCGACCCGCGCGTGCCTCACCGGCGGCCCCCGGTGTCGTCATCGGCGACGAAATGCACCGTCAGCGGCGCCAACCCCGGCGCCGTGATGCGCGCCTGCTGGCCGCTGTGCACCCGCGGCGCGCCGTGCGCGACGCCGAGCATCAGCACGTCGCCCGCCTGCAGCGTCATGAAGGCGCTGACGTCGGCGATCAGCGTCGCGGCGTCGCGCACCCGTTCGCCGGTCGTCGCCCGGTGCACCACGACGCCGTCGACTTCCACCGTGAGGGTCAATGCATCGGGGTTCGGCACCGCTGCGGGCGGCGCGACGGCCGGCGCCAGCGGGCAGAAGCCGTCGCGCACGCGCCAGCGCAGCGACGGCCGGTAGACACTGGTGTGCGGAACGCAGACGTCGGCCAGCAACAACCAGCCGGCGACGTGGTCGAGCGCCTCGGTCTCGGTGACGCCGGAGGCTGTCCGTCCGATGACCGCGCCGAGCGCCGCGCCGAGCTCGAGCTCGGGGGCGTCGGCCGGTACCGGCACCCCGCCGCCACTCGCGACCCAGGTGTTGCGCGGCTTGAGGTACAGCACGGGCGCCTTGGGCGCTGCCTTGTACGGCGGCTGCGCCGCGGACTCGCCCAGCGCCGCGAGCGCCGCGCGGTGGTTCATCAGCACACCGAGCACCGTGCCGCTGAGCTGGTACGGCGCCATCGGCAGCGCCACCGGAGGCCGCGTCGGCACCACGCACCACGCATCGTTCGACGCCGGGTCCGGCGCTTGATTCGCTAACATGTTAGTAATATAGTCGGCAGCGATGCCAGCCGTCAAGCACCCGCGCACGCCGAACGCCGCCGCCGGCACTGTCCCGCCCCCGCGCGGTGCCTCGGCGCTCGTGCGTCGCAACCTGCCGCTGCTGCTGCTGCAGGCGCGCGAGTCGGTGCTGACGCAGTTCCGGCCGATTCTCAAGGCGCACGGGCTGACCGAACAGCAGTGGCGCGTCGTGCGCGCGCTGGTCGAGCGCGGGCCGCTCGAGCCGCGCGAGATCGTCGAACACTGCCGCCTGTCTAGCCCGAGCCTGGCCGGTGTGCTGGCCCGCATGGAAACGCAGGATCTCGTGACGCGCACTCCTCACGCAGGCGATCGCCGCCGGCAGACGGTGGCCGCCAGCGCGCGCAGCCTGGCACTCGCCGACCGCATCGCGCCGCAGATCGAGCAGACCTATGCCACGCTGGAGGCCCGACTCGGTCCGGCCTTCGTGCGCCAGCTCTACGCGGACCTGGACCAGCTGCTGGATCGGTTCGACGGCCCGGTTGCGGGCGGCGCCGTCGCCGCCGTCGCCGACGCCGACGGTTCAGCCAAGCCCCTCGACCGCCGCGCCGGCACGGCTTGAATCGGGCGTCCGTCGACTGCGGACTGCCGCCCGCCGCCTGCGTTTGCGCGGCGCACCCCCTCAGCCACGGGCCACCGAACTGCGAGGGGGCGGCGCTGGCGGTGCGCGCGCCAACCCGTACGATCGGTCATTCCACCGCCCGCTGCTGAAAGCCTCCCCCTGAACCTTCGTCTCGATCCTCCTTCCGCCTGGCGCGACGGCGGCAACGGCCAAGCCGACGGCAGCAGCGCCACGCAGCGCGGGAACCGGCGCCGCCTGTCGGTGTTTCTGCTCAGCTTCGCCGTCGTGATGCTGGTCGGGCAGGCCTGGAACCTCACCCGCACCGTGGAGTACCGCGCGACGACCCGGCTCCAGATCGCCCTGCCCGACATCGCCGGTGCCGGCGCCGCGTCATCGGCCGCCTTCACGACCCAGCTCGAGCGCATCACCAGCCGCGCCGTGCTCGGCCGCGTGGCGCGCACGCTCGCCGCCGAAACAACCGCTGCGGCTGCCGACGGCGTTGCCGAATTGCAAGCGATGTTGCAGGTCGTGCCGGTGCCCGACTCGGAGGTCGTGCAGGTCGTCGCGACGGGCCGCACACCGCAGCGGCTGGCGAGCGCGCTGAACGCGCTGCCCGACGCCGTGCGGGCCGAGCTCGCCGAGCGTCAGGCCGGCAGCGCCGACGCGCTGCTGGCGGCTGCCCGCACGGAGCTCGACCGCCTCGAGGCTGACGCCGCGGACCGCCGCGCCAGGCTCGAACGCCTGCACAGCCAGGCCGGCGTCGACAGCGTGCGCGAAGACAACGACGCCGTCGCCCGCAGCCGAGGCCTGAACCTGTCGCTCAATGCCGCGCTCGAGAAGGAAGCCACGGCATCGGCACGGCTGAACGCGGTTTCCCAGGCCGCGGCCGCCGGGCGCTCGAGCACGCAGGTGCGCGCCGACCCGACGCTCAACGCGCTGGAAGCGCGCGCGCACCAGACCCGCGAGGCCCTGCGCGAGATGGAGCGCAGCTTCACGCCGCAGTTCATGGCGATGGACCCGCAGGCCAAGGCGATGCGCGCTCGGCTGACCGAGCTGGAGTCGCAGATCGGACAGCAGCGCGAGGTGAGTCAGCGCGCCGCGGTGCAGAGTGCGCAGGAAGACCTGCAGAGCGCGCAGGCGACGGCGAGTCGCCTGCGTGCCCAGCTGGCCGCCGCACGCCCCGCACTCGCGGGTGTGTCGACGCGGCTGGCCGAGATCAAACCGCTGGAAGAGGACCTGCAGCAGATCGAGACCTCGCGGCGCGAGGTGCTGGCGCGCGTGGCGCGCTTGCAGGCCAACGATCAGCGGCGCGTGGCCACGGTCACGGTGCTGGAGCCGGCGGCGGTGCCGGCCGACCCGTTCCGGCCCGACCGTGTGCAGGATGGCCTGATCGTCACCGCCGCCGCCTTCGTGCTCGCGTTGCTGGCCACCGGCACCGTCGAGCTGTTCAACCGCGTCGCCGTCGCGCCGTCTGCGACCGTCGGCACGACCGTGGTGATGTCCCCCGGCTGGTCGGGTGCCCGCAGCGTCGACTCGCTGGGCAATCCACTGTCCGGCCTGCCAGCCCTGTCGAGCGCGGCGCGGTCGGCCCAAGGGCCGGACACGCTGCCCGGCGTGGCTGCCATGCTGCCGGCGCCGGTCGATCGGCTCGACCAGCCACAGGCGGCCGCGCTGCTCGCCGCCGCCACCGGCGACGCCCGGCTCGGCGCCGCGCTCGGGCTGCTCGGCCTGATCCCGTCAGAGGCACTGGCCTTGCGGCAACGTGATCTCGACCTGCCGGCGCAGCAGTTGCGGGTCGGCGGCGCCTGGCCACGCGTGCTGCCGCTGCCCGAGTGGCTGCCCGAAGTCTGGCCGACCCCCGCGGCGCGGCCCGACCTGCTGTTCACCGACGCCGCCGGCGACGCGCTCGCCCCGGAGGATCTGGAGGCCATGCTGGCCAGCGCGGCGCTGGATGCCGGCCTGCCGCACGGCGCGGAGCTGCGTTGGGACACGCTGCGCCAGACCTGCATCGACTGGTTGCTCGGCCAGGGGCTGCGCTTCACCGACCTGCCGGCGCGCGTCGGCCGCGTCGATGTCGCGTTGCTGCAGGCGTTGGCCGGTCGCCACGCGAGTGCGCGGCGCCACCAGGTCGATGCGGTGCCCTACCTGATGCCGGCGCTGCAGCTGGCGCCGGAGGGTTCCGGGCCCGTGGCGGCGCCGGACGCGACCGAAGGGCCGGAACCGGGCGCCGCGCCGCCCGCCCCTCAGGGATAGAGGCCGCGCCGGGACGCCATCAGCCGCGTCAGGCCGAACAGCGCATCGAGGTTCGGGGTCGGCACGCCGACCCGGGCCGCGATCTCCCGCACCGCGCCGGCAATCGCATCGAGTTCGATGCGCCGGCCCCCCTCGACGTCCTGCAGCATCGAAGTCTTGAATGCACCGAGCCGGCGCGTCACCGCATGCCGGTCTTCCGGTGTCTGGTCGATGCCGCAACCGATGCGGGCCCCGACCGCGGCCACCTCGTGCATCACCGAGGAGCAGAACCCGCGCACCAGCGCGTCGTCGAGGATGGCATCGGCCGCGGCGCCGGTGAGGGCCGAGACCGGGTTCATCGTCACGTTGCCCCACAGCTTGTACCAGGCCGCCTGGTGGATGCTCGCCGGCACCGTGGCGTCGAAACCGGCGCGCCGCAGCAGCGCCGTGACCCGCTCCAGCCGCGCACTGGCGGCGGCGCCGGCGGGCGCTGCCGGCTCGCCGACCACCAGTCCCTGCCCCAGGCGGTGCTCGACGAGGCCCGGCTCGCGCAGCGCGGCGGCGATGTGCACCACGCAGCCCAGCACCTGCGTCGGCGGCAGCACCCGCGCGACCGCGCCGCCCGGGTCGACGCTGGCCAGGGACATGCCGCCGGCATCACCGGGCAGCCCGTGACCGAACCACCAGGGCACGCCGTTCATCGCCGGCAGGATCACGGTCTGCGGGCCGATCAGCGGCGCCAGCGCCGGCGCCAGCGGGCCCAGCGACGGTCCCTTGACCGCGATCACGACCAGGTCGTGCGGGCCGAGCGCGGCCGCGTCGTCGGCCGCCGCTGCCACCGGTGCGTGCAGGCGCTCGCCACCGCTGGTCATGCGCCAGCCTTCGGTGCGCAGCGCGGCGAGTGTGGCGCCGCGCGCCAGCGCGCTGACCGCGACGTCCTCCAGCAGGGCCAGCCGCGTGCCGAGGCAGCCGCCGATCGCACCGGCGCCGACGATCACGACCTTGTTCATCGGACGCGCCTCGCCGCGCTCAAACGCCGAGGCGCGCGATCGCGTCGTAGGCGTGGCCCATCCACATCTTCAGGCGCTGGCGCTCCATCAACGACAGCCCCGGGCCATCGATGCTGCCGGCCTGGCGCGCGGCAGCGAAGCTGCTGTTGCGGGCGTCGATCTTCTGCACCACCGGCTCGTGCAGGCGCCTGAATTCCATCACGCGGGCGCCGAGCCCGAGCGCGCGGTCGAGCTCCCCACTGCGCTGGAGCTGGCTGAAGTCGTCCCCGCGCAGCTGGTTCTTGACGATCACGTAGTGCACCCGCTGGCCGAAACGGTCGAGCAGGCGGCGCAGCAGGTCGACCGAGTCGCGGCCGGAGTCCATCACGTGCCAGTAGTGCACCGCGACCCCGGACAGGTCGGCCATGTCGAGCACGCCCGACTCGTCCATCCATTTCACCAGCGGGTCGTGGGTCTGCGCCGCGAGGTCCACCAGCACGCGCCGACCGGGCTGCTCGACCGCGGCCTCGACCACGCGGTCGAGCGCCTCGTAGTGGTCCACTACCGCCGGCGACGTGTGCTCGGCGTAGAAACGCAGCAAAGAGCCGTGCGAGCGGTCGGTATCGAAGCCGACGAATGGCTGCTGGTGATCGAGAAAATACTGCGCCAGCAGGCGCGAGACCATCGACTTGCCGACACCACCCTTCTCACCGCCGATCAGGTGGATCTGCGACGTGGCGGCGGCTTCGAGGGTGGGAACATCGTCCATGCGTGCGGGCCTCGTGCGGGGCGTGGGATCATGATGATTGTGCAACGTGGCGCCGAGCACTCAACGCTGCCGCCAGCGAGCCCGCAGGCGCCGCGCCGCATCGCCGCGTGGAGCGGACCGCGCAACATCTCCACCGCGCTGATGCGGGCGTGGTCGCAGCGACCGGACACCGCGGTGACCGACGAGCCGCTGTACGCCCACTACCTGCAGGCCAGCGGGCTCGACCATCCGGGGCGCGACGCCATCGTCGCCGCCGGCGACACCGATTGGCGCCGCGTCGCCGCCGCGCTGAGCAACGGCCCGGTGCCGGGCGCCCGCGCCGTCTGGTACCAGAAGCACATGGCGCACCACCTGTTGCCGGCGATGCACGCCGGCTGGGTGCACGCGTTGCACAACGTGCTGCTGATCCGCGACCCCGCGCTCGTCGTCGCGAGCTATACACGGGCACGGGCCGACGTGGCGCCGGACGACCTCGGGCTGCGGCAACAGCTGGCGCTGTTCCAGCGCCTCGCCGACCAGACCGGCCGCCCCCCACTCGTGATCGACGGCGAACGGTTCCTGCGCGCGCCGCGGGCCCATCTGCGCGCGTTGTGCGCCGACGCGGGGCTGCCGTTCACGCCGGCGATGCTGCACTGGCCGGCCGGCCCGCACCCGGACGACGGCGTCTGGGCGCCTCACTGGTACGCCGCGGTGTGGCGCTCGACCGGGTTCGAGCCGGCGCGGCCGCGCGCGGAGCCGGTGCTCGACGCCGCCGCCCGCGCCGTGGCCGAGGCCTGTCGCCCGGCGTATGAACAACTGCTCGTTCAGGCGATCGATCCCGCCGCCTGAGCCGCGCGGCACACAGCGCGCCAGCGCTCAGCGCTGGCCGAAGGCGGCGTCGGCGAACAGGTCCTTGTGGTCGCGCGGCGCGGCGCGCCAGTACTGCGGCGGCGCGCTGACCCGGGCGCCGAGCGCAGCCGCGGCATGCCAGGGCCAGCGCGGGTCATACAGCATCGCACGCGCCAGCGCGACGGCATCGGCATCGCCGTCGACGATCGCGGCCTCGGCCTGCGCGGGCTCGGTGATCAGGCCGACGCCGATCGTCGGCAAGCCCACCGCCTGCTTCAGCGCGCGCGCCAGCGGCAGCTGGTACCCGGGGCCGAGCGGGATCTTCTGCGCCGGCGAGATGCCGCCGCTGCTGACGTGCACGGCGGCACAGCCCCGCTCGCGCAGCGCCCGCACGAAGCTGATCGTGTCGTCGACCGCCCAGCCGCCGTCGACCCAGTCGGTGGCCGACACGCGCACCCACACCGGCATCGACACCGGCACCGCGGCCCGCACGGCCTCGAACACCTCGAGCGGGAAACGCATCCGGTGCTCGAGCGGCCCGCCGTAGGCATCGGCGCGCCGGTTCGCCAGCGGCGACAGGAACTGGTGCAGCAGGTAGCCGTGCGCTGCGTGCACTTCCAGCCCATCGATGCCGAGCCGCGCGGCACGGCGGGCGCTGTCGGCGAAGGCCTGTCGCACCCGCGCCAGGCCGGCAGCGTCGAGCGCCGCCGGTGCCTCGTCACCCGGCGCGTGCGGCACGGCACTGGCCGACACCCCGCTCCACCCACCCGGCGCGGCGATCGGGATCTGCGTGCCGCCATCCCATGGCGCCCGACTCGACGCCTTGCGGCCGGCGTGAGCGAGCTGCAGCGCGATGCGGATCGGCGCGTGCGCCCGCACTGCTCCGAGCACCCGCGCCAGCGCGGCCTCGTTGGCGTCGCTGTACAGCCCGAGGTCGGTCGGCGAGATGCGGCCGACCGCCTCGACGGCCGTCGCCTCCAGCACCAGCATCGCCGCGCCGGACAGCGCCAGGTGCCCCAGGTGCAGCAGGTGCCAGTCGGTCGCGCTGCCATCGGCGCCTGCCGAGTACTGGCACATCGGGGCGACGACGATGCGGTTGGCCAGGGCCAGCGGGCCGATGGACCAGGGTTCGAAGAGTGCGCTCATGAATGGCAGGCGGCAGGTAGACCATGACGGCAGGCGCCGCAAGATACCAAAGCGGCCGTTCCTGCGCCCCCCGGGCTGGGGCGAACCGCGCGACGTCCTACACGCGCGTCCAGGCTGGCGCCGAATACTGGGGCATCGACCCCGCCAGGGTCAGGAACAGTGCGCCATGACGATCCTGCCGTTTCACCTCGACGACTCGATGTTGTCGGTCAACCAGACCTTCTACCCCGAAGGCTGCGTGTTCGCGATGTTGCCCTCAGCCGATGCGGCCGAACGCGCCGCGCGGGCACTCGGCGCGCTGGCCGGCATCGTCGAGGTCCAGCTCGCGAGTCCGCAAACCCTCGTCGCCGCCTTCCAGGCGCGTGCCGCCCAGATCCGCGACGGCCTGCCTTCGCCTGGACGCGAGGCGCAGTTCGAGGTGCGTTTCCTGGAACTCGCGGCGCGCGGGGAACACGGCGTGTTGCTGCGCGTCGACCACGCCGCGGTGGACACTGCGCGCGCCCAGGCCGTGCTCGCCGCGCACGGCTGCTCGGTGGCCTACCACTATGGCCGGCTCGTGATCGAGGAATGGGTTTCGCCCGATCGCCGGGCCGAGGCCGCCGCCGCCGGAACCCTCTGACGCGCGGCTGCGGCAGGCGCGCGTCGGCCTACGCCGCCGGCCCCGCGGGGACCAGCGTCGGTGCGGCCGTCAGCGCCATCAGCACGTCGGC
>JBDTUO010000070.1:0-9870 GCA_040007675.1 Rubrivivax sp. | reverse complement strand
TCAACCGCAGGTGCCGACGTAGCCGCAGGCGGTGCAGAAGTCGCAGCCGTCCTTGTGGATCAGCGTCGGGTTGCCACACTCCGGGCACGGCAGGCCGGGCATCGGGGGCGGGCCGATGTCGCGGGTCGCGCCGGCGGCGACCCCGGCGACCGTCGGGGCGGCCAGCACGCCCATCTCGCGCACCGGGAAGCCACGCTCGTCGAGCACGCCGAGCATCGCGTAGCGGTGGATGATGAGGCGCGCGAGGTAGGCCACGGTCGATGGCCACAGTTGCTGGCGCCGCTCCCCCGGCGGCAGCCCCGGCACGAAGGCCATGAAGTGGCCGAGCGGCTCGGCGTAGTTCAGCAGCTTGCGCAGCTTCATGCCGATCCAGGCCGGGTCGATCACGCGCATGTCGAGCGAGAGCACGCGCGACAGTCCGTCCAGCGCACGCGGGTAGTTGCCCGCCAGCGCCATCGCACAGGGCCGCGTGACGCTGCTGCCGTCGGGCGCCGCGAGGGCGACCTCCTTCAGCGTCAGGGTCAGCCGCTCGCCGCTGACGGGGTTGTCGACGTCGACCGCCCAGGCGAGGGTGCCCGAGCTGCCGGTGCGCGGCTCCTCGCGGCTGAACATCGCGTCCAGCACCGGCGTCGGGCTGGCCGCTCCCGCGGCCGTTTTCGCTGCGGTGTCACGCGGCGCCAGCACTCCGAGCTGCTCGCAGCGCCAGCGGATGACGGCCGCGGTGGCGGCGACGACGCCCGGGAACAGGCGCGGCGAACCGGTCGGCGGGAACGGCATCTCGAACGCGCGCTCCTCGGCCACCGTCGCCAGTGCGTCGAGCTTGAGCCGCAGCCAGGCGGCGTCGGCGGCGCGCAGGTCCATCGACAAGGTCTTGGCCAGCGCGCCCAGGCCACGCGGCTGTTCGGCGCCGTTGACCCAGACCTCGAACGGCTGCGCCGCCGCATCGGGCGCATCCGGCGCGGGCGGCAACTCGCCGACGAACAGCGCGAAGTCGCCGAACGGATGCTGGATCAGGAAGCTCCAGGCCGGATTGCCCGCCGGCAGCTCGGGGCGACCCGGCCAGCGCAGGCTGGCCAGCACCGGCGTGGGCAGCCGGTCCAGCCGCAGCCGCTGGTCGGCGCGTCGGTCCGGGTCGTCGGGCACGCGCAGTGCCGGCGCCGGCTCGGGCGTCGGGCTCAGCACGGCTCCGAGCACCGGGTTGGGCCGGTAGGTCGCCAGTCCCTTGAGCCCGCTCGTCCAGGCCTGCAGGTACAGGTCCTGGAAGTCCGCGTAGGGGTAGTCGGCCGGCACGTTGACGGTCTTGCTGATCGAGGTGTCGATGGTCGGCGCGACGGCCGCGACCATCGCCGCGTGGTCGGCCGCGCTCATCTCGAGCGCGCTGACGAAGGCCGGCGGCAGCGGAGCGTCGGGGCCGAACTGGTGGCGGAACAGGCGCCACGCGTGGTCCTCGACCGTGAACGAGCGCACGCTGCCGTCGGGCTCGCGCTTGCGGCGCTGGTAGGACCAGCTGAACGCCGGCTCGATGCCGTTGCTGGCGTTGTCGGCGAAGGCCAGGCTGATGGTGCCGGTGGGCGCGATCGACAGCAGGTGCGAGTGGCGCAGGCCGTCGCGCCGGATGCGCTCCTTCAGCGGCGCCGGCAGGCGCGACGCGAAGCGGCCGCCGCTGAGCATCAGGTCGGCGTTGAACAGCGGGAACGGGCCGCGCTCGCGCGCAAGCTCGCACGAGGCGCCGTACGCGGCGTCGCGCATCCGTTCGGAGATGCGCCGGGCCGCCGCGCGCGCGTCGGCGCCGTCGTAGCGCAGGCCGAGCAGGATCAGCGCGTCGCCCAGGCCGGTGAAGCCCAGGCCGACACGCCGCTTGCTCATCGCCTCGGCGCGCTGCTCGGGCAATGGCCAGACGGTCGCCTCGAGCACGTTGTCGAGCATTCGCACCGCGACCGCACAGACCTCCGCGAAGCCCTGCTCGTCGAAACGCGCCTGCGGCGTGAAGGGCTCGCGCACGAAACTCGTCAGGTTCACGCTGCCGAGGCAGCAGCATCCGTGCGGCGGCAGCGGCTGCTCGCCGCAGGGGTTGGTCGCGGCGATGGTTTCGCAGTAGCCGAGATTGTTGTCGGCGTTGATGCGATCGAGGAACAGCACACCGGGCTCGGCATGGTCGTAGGTCGACCGCATGATCGCGTCCCACAACGTGCGGGCCGGCAGTTTCCGGTACACCCACGGACCCTCGGCGACGCGCCGGTGCGCACCGGCCGCCTGCTGCGCGGCGCCGGGTTCGGCGCGGTGCACGAGCTCGACCTCGGTGTCGTCCTGCACCGCCTGCATGAAGGCGTCGGTGACACCGACCGAGAGGTTGAAGTTGCGCAGATCGCCGGCGTCCTTCGCGTGCACGAAAGCCTCGATGTCCGGGTGGTCGCAGCGCAGCACCCCCATCTGCGCGCCGCGCCGCGCGCCAGCCGACTCCACCGTCTCGCAGCTGCGATCGAACACGCGCATGTAGCTCACCGGCCCCGAGGCGCTGCTGCCGGTGCCGGCGACCCGTGCACCCTGCGGCCGGATGCGCGAGAAGTCGTAGCCGACGCCGCCACCGCGGCGCATCGTCTCGGCCGCCTGCGCGAGCGCGGTGTAGATCCCCGGATAGCCGTCGTCTTCCTCGACGATGCTGTCGCCGACCGGCTGCACGAAGCAGTTGATCAACGTGGCAGCCAGCCCGGTGCCGGCGGCCGATGCGATGCGCCCCGCGGGCACGAATCCGCGCTGCTGCGCATCGAAGAACCGGGCCTCCCACGCGCTGCGATCGGCCGCCGGTTCGACGCTGGCAAGTGCCCGCGCGACCCGGCGCCGGACGTCGTCGACACTCGATTCTTCGCCCTTGGCGTACTTCTCGCGCAGCACCTCGGTGCTGATCGCCTGGGCGGGCAGCGGGCCCGGCCGCGCGGCCCTGCTGCGCTGGCGGGGCGGGGAAGTGGAGGGGTCCATGGCCCTGATCCTCGAACTGGATGGACGAACAGCATACGCCCGCTGCACCGGTGGGTCGAATGCCCGCACCCGTTCGCTCGGTGGAGGTGAGCAGTTGAAGTCGTGGGACGATCCCGGCATCCGTTCCACATCGTCCCTGGAGGTTCGCGATGAGACCCACCCCGCCCGGCTGGCCGCGCATCACGTCGGCGCTGTACTACCGTGACGCGGCCGGCATGATCGACTGGCTGTGCCACGCCTTCGGATTCGAGGTCCGGCTGAAGGTCGAAGGCGATGCGGGTCGCATCGAGCACAGCGAACTGAGCTTCGGCGAAGATGGCCTGGTGATGGTCGCGCAGGAACGCGCCGGCGCGGACCGGCGCTTCGAGACCGCCGCGCTGAGCCCGTTGACCGCGGGCGGCAACACGCAGGGCCTGATGCTGTACGTGGACGACCTCGACGCGCACTGCGCACGTGCACGCGCCGCCGGGGCGCGCATCGTCGACGAGCCGGCGTTGCACGACTACGGCGACGACTACTGGGCCGACCGCAGCTACGGCGCCGTCGACCCCGAAGGGCACCTGTGGTGGGTCAGCGAGCGGGTGCGACCGTGAGGATCGTGGCGTCGTACAGCGCCGACGCGTGCGCCGTCAACGGCCCCGGCGTGCCGCTGCCGATCACGCGGCCGTCGACCCGCACCACCGGCGTCACGCCGCCGAGCGTGCCGGTGACGAAGGCCTCATCGGCGCTGTAGACCTGCGCGAGCGTGAAGTCGAGTTCGCGCGCGGTGCGGCCGTCGGCCCGCCAGGCGCTCATCACCGCGGCCTGCGTGATGCCGTTGAAGCGGTACGCGCCGGTGCTGGTCCACAACTCGCCGGCGCGCACGACGAAGAAGTTGGTCGAGTTGCAGCTGGCCACGAAACCGCGCGGGTCGAGCATCAGCGCCTCGTCGGCGCCGGCGTGGATCGCCTGCAGCAACGCCTGGATCAGGTTCAGCCGGCTGTGTGAGTTCAGCCGCAGATCGAACACATCCGGGCCGCTGGTGCGGAAGGTGGACGTGAACAGCGCCAGGCCCCGCGCCTTGCCCTCGGGGCGCGGCGTCTTGTGTTCGGCGACGATGACGACCGTGGCACCGCCGACGACGAAGCGCGGATCCTGGTTGGGCGTGCGCTTGACACCGCGCGTGACCATCAGCCGCAGGTGCACGCCGTCGTCGCGCATGGCGTTGGCTTCCAGCGTCGCGCGCAGCGCGTCGACCAGCTGCGCGCGCGTGAGGCCGATGTCGAGCGCGATGCTGCGCGCGCCGTCGAACAGGCGGTCGAGGTGGGCCTCCAGGTGGATCAGACGGCCGCGCACGAGGCGCAGGCCCTCCCAGACGCCGTCGCCGAGCACGAAGCCGCTGTCGAACACCGACACTCGGGCTTCGTCGCGCGGCACCAGTGCGCCGTTGAGCCAGACTTTCACCTGCGCGTTGCGCGGATCGTCCACGTAGCCCTGCGCACTGCGATCGCCCGAGTCCATCGGCGCGAGCCTACACCGCGCTACACCGCACGGGCCGGGATTCGGAGCCGTGCCAGCACGCCGGTCGCGAGCGCGGTGCCGAGCAGGATCACCGCGCAGCCGAGCAACAGCGGCAGCGTCAGGGCCTCGTCGAGGAAGAGCGCGCCCCAGCCGATCGAGACCGCCGGGATCAGGAAGGTCACCGTGCTCGCGTGGGTCGGACCCGCGTGCGCGATCAGGCGGAAGTACATCAGGTAAAGCCGGCCCACATCGTCTGCGCCTGTGCGGGCGCCGCGTCGAGCAGCGTGGCCTGCGCCGACTCGTGCTGCAGCAGCGCGGCCTTGCGCGGCAGGCCGCCCGCGTAGCCGGTGAGCGTGCCGTCGCGGCCGATCACGCGGTGGCAGGGGACCACGATCGCGACCGGGTTGACGCGGTTGGCCGCGCCGACCGCGCGCATCGCCGCCGGCGCTCCGACCGCCGCCGCGACGTCGGCGTAGCTGCAGGTGCGGCCGCTCGGGATGCGCGTCAGTGCCTCCCAGACACGGCGCTGGAACGGCGTGCCCTGCAGGTCGAGCGCCACCGTGAACGGGCTGGACGCATCGTCCCAGAAGCGCGCCAGCTGGTCTCGCAGCTGCCGCAGATGCGGCAGGTCCGCGTCGACCGGCACGTCGTCCAGGCCAGGGTCGTCGAACCACAGCATCGCGATGCCGCGTGCGCTGGCGGCCACGTGCAGCGGCCCGACCGGCGAGTCGAGACGGGTGCGCGCGAGCAGGCCGGCGGGCCGGCGGAAGGGGTGGGATTGTGAGGTCATGCGGGGGTCTCCAGGTGCTGCCACAGGCGCATCGCCGCATAGGCGCGCCACGGCCGCAGCGGTTCGACCGCCGCCAGCGCGTGGCCGGAATCGCGGGTGCCGAGCGCGTTCAGCACGCCGATGTCGGTGGCGGGAAAGGCGTCGGGCCAGGCGAGCACACGCAGCGCGATCATCTGCGTCGTCCACTCGCCGATGCCGGGCAGCGCCCGCAGCGCGTCCAGCGTGCTCGCCAGCGGCGCGCCGCGCCGCAGCACGATGCGGCCATCGGCGACGGCGCCGGCCAGTGCCTGCAGGGCGCGCACGCGCTGGCGCACGATGCCGAGGCGGCCGATCGTCTCGGGGTCGGCCGCGGCCAGCGTCGGCGCGTCCGGGAACAGGTGGGTGAGCGCCGGGAACGGTGTGTCGAGCGGCTGCCCGAGGGCCTGCACCAGACGCTGCGCCAGCGTGCGAGCGGCGCGCACGCTGACCTGCTGGCCGAGCACGACGCGCACCGCGGTCTCGAAGGGGTCGAACGCGCCGGGCAGCCGCGTGCCGCCAGCCGCCGCGGCAGGCCAGCGCAGCGCCAGCACCGGGTCGATGCGCGCCGGGTCGGCATCGAGGTCGAGCGCCTGGCGCACCCGCTGCAGCACCTGGCCGAGCGCCGGCGCGAGCGACGGCGCCGTCTGCAGGTGCACCTCGCAGCGCGCCGGCACGAAGCGCAGCGTGATCCAGCCGGCCAGCGACCGGCCCTGCAGCGACACGGCGAGCGTGCGGCGCAGCGTGCCGCCGTCGACCTGCTCGACGCCGGCGAGCGCGCGCCGGTCGAAGAAGTCAAGCACCGCCGCAGCGTCGTACGGCGGCCGGTAGGCCAGGCGCAGCGTCGCTTCCGCCGGCGGGCCCGCGCGCTCGCGGCGCAGGCGGGTCGGGTTCATGCGGTAACGCTCGGCGAACGCGGCGTTGAAGCGGCGCAGGCTCTCGAAGCCGCTCGCCAGCGCGACCTCCGTCACCGGCGCCGAGGTGTCGGTCAACAACTGCTTGGCCAGCAGCAGGCGCTGCGTCGCGATGTAATCGCGGGGCGCCACGCCGTGCGCGGCCTGGAAGATGCGGCGCAGGTGGCGGTCGGTGACGCCCAGACGCGCGGCGAGCGCCGGCAGCGTCAGCGGCTCGCCGGCGTGCACCGAATGCTCGATCGCACGTGCCGCGGCGTCGGCCAGCGCGGCCGACGAGTCCATCGCCGACAGCCCCGGCGCGATTTCCGGCCGGCACTTCAGGCAGGGGCGGAACGCCGCCGCCTCGGCCTGCGCGGCGCTGCCGAAGAAGCGGCAGTTCTCCTGACGTGGCGTGCGCACGCGGCAGACCGGCCGGCAGTAGACGCCGGTGGAGGTGACGCCGACGAACAGACGGCCGTCGAAGCGGGCGTCGCGCGCTTTCAGCGCGAGGTAGGCGGCGGCCGAGTCCATGTGGCCATGATAGGTCTCACAGCGCGGCTGACTCGCCGTTTCCGGACCTGTCGTCCGGCCGCTGCTGCGGCCGCCGGGCCGCTGTCAGCGGCGGGCGTCGGCGCCTTGCGGCGGCTCGGGCACCTCGCGCACCGGCACGTCGATGATGTCGCGCGGGTCGTTCGACGGGCGCGCAGCCATCGGCGAGCGGTCGCGCGGCACCCGTTTACCGCCGCGGCGGGGTGGCCACGCGACGGACGGCGCCGGGCGGCCCTGCCAGCGCGCCCACAGCAGCCAACCGAGCAGCGCCGCCGCGCCGACGATGACGGCGCCCAACATCAGCAGCAGGCCGAACAACGCCAGCAGCCCGGCGACCAGGCCGGCACCGAGGCGCGACAGCCCGCGCCACATGGCGCCTGCAGGCGTCGGGGGCGGGTGGGGAGGCGGGGGAGGAAGTTGCATGCGGGTCAGACGGCGCGGGTCCGGAATCGTTCCGTGGCGCCGGCAACGAACATGATGCCTCAGTGCGGACCCCGCTCCCTACAATGCCGCGACCCCCGCCACCGCCACCCACGATGAACGTCACCGCTTCCGTGTTCAAGGCCTACGACATCCGTGGCGTGGTGGGCCAGACGATCGACGCGAACTTCGCGCGCCACCTGGGCTGCGCCTTCGGCAGCCAGGCGCTGGCCGAGGGGGAACGGGCGGTCGTGGTCGGCCGCGACGGCCGGCTGTCCGGCCCGACGCTTTCCGCCGCGCTGATCGACGGCTTGCGCTCGACCGGGCTGGAGGTGGTCGACCTCGGCGCGGTGACGACGCCGATGCTGTACTACGTCGCGGCGACGCGTGCCGAGCACGGCTGCTCGAGCGGCATCCAGGTCACCGGCAGCCACAACCCGAAGGACTACAACGGCTTCAAGATGGTGCTCGCCGGCCGCGCGATCTACGGCGACGAGATCCAGGCCCTGCGCACGCGCATCGAGGCCGAGGACTACGCCGAAGCACCGGGGCGCAGCGCCCCGATGAACATCGTGCCCGAGTACAGCGCGCGCATCGTCGGCGACGCGCGGCTCGCGCGGCGCCTGAAGATCGTCGTCGACTGCGGCAACGGCATCCCGGGCGCGTCGGCGCCGGCGATCCTGCGCGCGCTCGGCTGCGACGTGCACGAGCTGTACAGCGCCGTCGACGGCAACTTCCCGAACCACCACCCGGACCCGAGCAAGCCGGAGAACCTGGCCGAACTGATCGAGACGGTGCGCACGACGGACGCGGAGCTCGGCCTCGCGTTCGACGGCGACGGTGACCGGCTCGGTGTCGTCACCAAGGACGGCCACATCATCTACCCCGACCGCCAGCTGATGCTGCTGGCGCGCGACGTGCTGAAGCGCGTGCGCGGCGGCACCGTGATCTTCGATGTCAAGTGCACGCAGCGCCTCGCGCCGGTGATCCGCGCCGCCGGCGGCGTGCCGCTGATGTGGAAGACCGGACACTCGCTGATCAAGGCCAAGATGAGGGAGGTCGGGGCGCCGATCGCCGGCGAGATGAGCGGCCACATCTTCTTCGGCGAGCGCTGGTACGGTTTCGACGACGCCACCTACACCGCGGCGCGCCTGCTCGAGGTGCTCGCGCGCGGCGAGGATCCGAGCCGCGTGCTGAACGCGCTGCCGACCAGCCACAGCACGCCGGAGCTGAACGTGCCCTGCGCCGAAGGTGAACACCATGCGGTGGTCGCCGAGTTGCAGGCGCAGGTCGCCGACGGCCGGCTCGTGTTCCCGGGCGGCGACGTTGGCACGATCGACGGCCTGCGAATCGACTGGCCGGATGGCTTCGGGCTGATAAGGGCGTCGAACACGACGCCGGTGCTGGTGCTGCGCTTCGAGGGTCACACCGAACGTGCCCTGCGCCGCATCCAGGCGACGATGATGGCGGCGCTGCACGGCGTGAAACCCGACGCCACGGTGGCGGCCGCCGCGCACTAGGCGCGGCGTCCTGCCCGACCACCGATGCGGGCCCCGGCGGCGCGTGGCGCGCCCATGGACCACCACGGCGGTGCGCGCGGCCGGCTCGCGCGCGCCGTCTACGCGACCGCGCTGCGCCTGGCGACGCCGCTGTACTTCGTGCGCCTGTGGTGGCGCGGCCGGCACGAGCCGGCTTACCGGCAGCACTGGCGCGAGCGGCTTGCACTCGGCGGGCCGACGGCCGCGCGTGCCGCGCCCGGCGCGATGTGGCTGCACGCGGTGTCGCTCGGCGAGACGCGCGCCGCCGCGGCCTTGCTCGCCGCGCTGCGTGAACGTGAGCCGGACCTGAGGCTGTTGCTGACGCACGGCACGGCGACCGGGCGCGATGCCGGCCGGGCGCTGCTGCGGGCGGGCGACGTGCAGTGCTGGCTGCCGTACGACACGCCGGGCGCGGCGCGCCGCTTCGTCGCGCGCCACCGGCCCGCCATCGGCGTGCTGATGGAGACCGAGGTCTGGCCGTCGCTGCTGCACACGGCTGCGCAGGCCGGCGTGCCGATGGTGCTGGCCAACGCGCGGCTGAGCGAACGCAGTGCTGCGGCCGGCCGGCGCTGGCGTGCGCTGCTCGGGCCGGCGGTGCGTTCGCTCACGCTCGTGCTGGCGCAGACCGCCGACGACGCGGCGCGGCTGCGCGCCGCCGGTGCGGCTGAGGTGCAGGTCGCCGGCAACCTCAAGTACGACATGCATCCGTCATCGGCGCAGCAGGCGCAGGGTGCCGAATGGCGCGCAGCGCTCGCGCGGCCGGTGGTGCTGGCGGCCAGCACGCGGGATGGCGAAGAAGCGCCGTTGCTCGAGGCCTGGCGCGCGGTGCCGGCGCCGCGCCCGCTGCTGCTGCTGGTGCCGCGCCATCCGCAGCGCTTCGATGCGGTCGCCGCACTCGTCGACGCCGCCGGCCTGCGCCGCCGCCGGCGCAGCGAATGGCGGGCGGCGCCGCCGGCCGATGCGGCCGAGACCGACGTCTGGCTCGGTGACTCGATGGGCGAGATGGCGCTGTATTACGCCACCGCCGATGTGGCGCTGCTCGGCGGCAGCTTCGCGCCGCTGGGCGGCCAGAACCTGATCGAGGCGGCCGCCTGCGGCTGCCCGGTGGTGATGGGCCCGCACACCTTCAACTTCGCGCAGGCCGCCGAAGGGTCGCTGGCCGCCGGCGCTGCCTGGCGCGCCGGCGACG
>JBDTUO010000069.1:0-9874 GCA_040007675.1 Rubrivivax sp. | reverse complement strand
AGTCGCCCAGATGCGAATCGTCGTCGTCGCCGATGGGGGTCTCCATCGAGATCGGTTCCTTCGCGATCTTCATGATCTTGCGGATCTTGTCTTCCGGGATCTCCATCTTCGCCGCCAGGATGCCGGCGTCCGGTTCGAAGCCGAACTCCTGCAGGTGTTGGCGCGAAATGCGGTTCATCTTGTTGATCGTCTCGATCATGTGCACCGGGATCCGGATCGTGCGCGCCTGGTCGGCGATCGAGCGCGTGATGGCCTGGCGGATCCACCACGTCGCGTAGGTCGAGAACTTGTAGCCGCGCCGGTATTCGAACTTGTCGACCGCCTTCATCAGGCCGATGTTGCCTTCCTGGATCAGGTCCAGGAACTGCAGCCCGCGGTTGGTGTACTTCTTCGCGATCGAGATCACGAGGCGCAGGTTGGCCTCGATCATCTCCTTCTTCGCATCGCGG
Organism: Rubrivivax sp.; assembly: GCA_040007675.1. Lineage (GTDB taxonomy): Bacteria > Pseudomonadota > Gammaproteobacteria > Burkholderiales > Burkholderiaceae_C > Rubrivivax. The sequence continues at coordinate 9,425 of JBDTUO010000069.1, read as the reverse complement.
CTGGCCTTCTCGCCCGCGTTCATCCCGCGGTTGATTTCCTTCAGGTCTTCGAGTGGCACGACGGCGCGCCCCTGCAGGTCGATCAGCTTTTGCTGCAGCTCCTGCACCGCGGGCAGGTTGCGCTCCAGGATGTCGCTGTAGGCCTTGCCCGCGGCGACTTCCTTCTCGGCCCACTTCAGGTTCAGCACGTTGGGCGGGAAGGTGCGGATGAAGTGCTCCTGCGGCATGCCGCAGCGGTCGACCGTGATCTTGCGGATCTCGCGCTCGAAGCGCCGCACGTCGTCGACCTGCGAGCGCAGGATGTCGCACAGCTTTTCGATCGTCTTGACCGTGAAGCGCACCGTCATCAGCGTCTCGCTGATGCCCTGCTGCGCCTTGTTGTAGGCGGTCGACTTGTAGCCCTCGCGCTCGAAGGCCTTGCGCATGCGGTCGAAGTAGATGCGCAGGTCGCCGAAGCGCACGAGGGCCTGGTTCTTCAACTCCTCGAGCTTCTTCGTCAGTGCCTTGGAGCCACCGTTGCCGTCGTCATCGTCTTCTTCGTCGAACTCGTCGAAGTCTTCCTCGGCGACGTAGTCGTCGGCCTCGTCGTCGGAGACGAAGCCATCCACCGCCTCGGAGATCTGCATCGTGCCGGCGGCGATCTTGTCGGCCATCGCCATGACCTCGGCGATGGTCGTCGGGCTGGCGCTGATCGCCAGCATCATGGCCTGCAGGCCGCCTTCGATGCGCTTGGCGATCTCGATCTCGCCTTCACGCGTCAGCAGCTCCACCGTGCCCATCTCGCGCATGTACATGCGCACCGGGTCGGTCGTGCGGCCGAACTCGGAATCGACGGTCGACAGCGCCGCCTCGGCGGCTTCCTCGGCTTCCTCTTCGGTCGCCGTCGCGGTGCCACCCCCGGCCACCAGCAGCGTCGCCGCATCGGGCGCCTGCTCGTAGACCGCGATGCCCATGTCGTTGAGCATCGAGACGATGGCCTCGAGGATCTCCTCGTTGACGAGCTTCTCGGGCAGGTGATCGTTGATCTCCTGGTGCGTCAGGAAGCCGCGCGTCTTGCCCATCTTGATGAGCGTCTTCAGCTCCTGGCGACGCTTCTGGGCCTCCTCCTCGCTGAGCGTGGTTTCCTCGAGGCCGAACTCTCGCATCAGTGCGCGTTCCTTCGCGCGACTGACCTTCATCCGCAGCGGCTTGGCCTTGGCCTCGACGGTTTCGACCTTCGCGTCGACCTCGACGACCTCGACGACCTCGGTCTCGGCTTCCCCTTCGGTGTCGGTCTCGGCTTCGAAGTCGGCGTCGGCCAGCGACTCGTCTTCCTCGACTGCGGTCACGGTTTTCGTCGCGGGCTTGCCGCCCTTCGCCGGCGGCACGGGCTTCGCGTCCGCCGCCTTGGCGCCGGCCTTGCCGACCGTCTTGGAACTGGCCTTGCCGCCTGCCGCGGCGGGCGCCTTTTTGGCGTCGACCAGCTTGGCGCCCGGCTTGGGCGCCGGCTTCGCCACCACGGCTTTCGGCGCGGGCTTAGTCGCCGGGGCGCCCGCCTTGGCCGCGGGCTTCGCGGCCGGCTTGGTGGCGGTCGGCCTGGTGGCGGCCGGCTTGGGCGCGACCGGCGCGGCCTTGCTGGGGGCGGTCGCCTTCTTGGCGGGCGTCGTGTGCGTGGTGTGCGCCGTGTCGTGAGCGTCCTTGGGCGACGGTTGCGACGACGGGGCGTGACTGTTCTTGGCGTGCGCGGCGGTTTTCTTCGCGGTCATGCGATTCCTCGGTGAAAGGTTCGGGCGCCCGCACAGCACGGCGCCGCCGCGCGCGCAGGGCGCCGGCGGGTCCGCAGGCTGTCAGGCTGGCAAGCTCGCGTGGACGATTTTCGGGTGCAGCCCTGGCGGGGTCGGTGGCCGTTTGACCCGTTTCTCGGGTGGCCGGGGCCCGGAGGTGCTGCCGTCACTCTTGCCGCTGCAACAAACTCTCGATTATCGGCGAAAGTGCTTCCAGCGTCAAAGCGACGTGGCACGGCTGGACCCAGGCCCGCGCTTGGGGTCGGCGGCAGCAGCCTTGGCGCCGTGCGGCGCAGCCACGTCAGGCGGGTTTGGCCGGCCCGGCACGCCGGGCTCCGCCGGCGGCGCCTGTTTGAGCGTCGCCCTCAGGGCCAGCAGCGCGCCGCGTCGCTCGGCGGCGGCGTCGGCCAGCTCGCCGGACTCGATCAGCAGCTGCAGCTCGTCGTCGACGGCCTGCTGCCGCAGCCGCCACATCGCGGCCGCCAGCTGGCTGGCCGGCGCCTCTTCCTCGTCGAAATGGTGCAGCGCGCCGATGCGCGTCAGCAGTGGGGTCAGCACGTCGGCGTCGGCGCAGCTCGCCAGGGCTTCGAGGCGCGCGGTCGCCGTCGTTGTGGCGTCGTCGTGCAGCAGTTGTTCCAGTCGGCAGAAGAAGCGCCCATGGGGGTCGGGCTGTGTTGCCAGCAGCTCGTGGTCCGTCGCTGGCAGCTCGTGCCACAGATCGGCATGGCGTGCCAGCAGCCAGGCCGCACGGTCGAGCAGGCTGGTCGCGGCCGGGGCCAGCCTGCGATTCGCCGCGCGGGCGAACGTGGATGAGCGGGCTGGCGCCGCGCCGCCTTCGGCACGGCGGGGGTCGGTGTCGGTACCGCGCGCGGCGCCCCGACCCGGCCGCGGGTTCGCCCACGCGGCTTCGAGACCCGCCGGGGCCATCGCCGCCGCGTCGGCCAGCCCGGCCAGCAGTTGCGAGCGAAGCACGCCTGCGGGCAACAGCTCCCACAGCGGACGCGCCAGCGCGAGCATGCGCGCCCGCCCTTCGGCGCTCGCGAGGTCAAGACCTTCGCCAGCGTGTTCGATCAACTGGCGCGACAGCGGGACCGCTGCAGCGACCAGTGCCTCGAAGGCCGCGACGCCGTGTGCGCGCACGAAGGAGTCGGGATCGTGTTCGGGCGGCAGGAACAGGAAGCGCACGCTGCGCAGGTCCGTCGCGTGCGGCAGTGCCGCCTCGAGGGCGCGCCCGGCCGCACGCCGCCCGGCGGCGTCGCCGTCGAAGCTGAACACGACCGACTCGGTGTGGCGGAAGAGTTTGGCGACATGGTCGGCGGTGCACGCGGTACCGAGGGTCGCGACCGCGTTGCCCAGGCCCGCCTGTGCCAGCGCCACGACGTCCATGTAGCCCTCGACGACGAGCACGTGACCGCGCTCGCGCAGGGCCTGGCGGGCCTCGAACAGCCCGTACAGCTCGCGGCCCTTGCTGAAGACCGGCGTCTCGGGTGAGTTGAGGTACTTCGGCTCACCCTGGTCGAGTACGCGGCCGCCGAAGCCGATGACCTCGCCGCGTACCGAGCGGATCGGGAACATCACGCGGTCGCGGAAACGGTCGTAGCGCTTGGCCTGCGCCGGATCGGCATGACCGCTTGCATCGGGCTCGGCGTCCTGCGTGATCACGAGCCCGGCCTCGACCAGGCGTGGGTCGTCGTAGCGCGCGAACCCGCTCGCCAGGCTGCGCCAGCCGGCCGGCGCGTAGCCGAGACCGAAACGGGCGGCGACGGCACCCGTCAGGCCGCGGCCCTTCAGGTACTGAATCGCGCGCGGGCTGGCCTTGAGCTGGCCACGGTAGTGCACCGCGGCCTGCTCGAGGACCTCGCCCAACGTCGCCTGGTGCTCTTTCAGCCGGGCTGCGCGCTCGCGCTCCGCCGGGTCGCGCTCGTCGTCCGGCACCGTCATGCCGACCTGCTGCGCGAGCTCGCGCACCGCGTCCGGGAACGACAGCCCAGCTTGCTCGGTCAGGAAGCGGATCGCGTCGCCGTGGGCGCCGCAGCCGAAGCAGTGGTAGGTCTGGCGTGCCGGGCTGACGATGAAACTCGGCGTCTTCTCGCCGTGGAAGGGGCACAGGCCCTTGTGGTTGATGCCGGCCTTCTTCAGCTCGACCTGGGCCCCGACGACGTCGACCACGTCGACGCGCGACAGCAGGTCCTGCAGGAAACCGGCGGGGATCACCCGCGCAGTCTATGCGGGCGGCGGCCGAGGCTCAGGCCACCCCGGCGCTGCCGCGCGACGGCGGGGTCGGGGCCGGAGAGAGCGCAAACATGCCGGCATAAGCCTGCACCCACGCGGCCACCTGCGATGCCGGCATCGGTGCGCCGATGCCGGTGCCCTGGCCCAGGTCGCAGCCGAGGTCCAGCAGCATGCGCGCCTGCGCCGGCGACTCGACGCCTTCGGCCACCACCGAGCAGCCGAAAGTGCGCGCCAGCCCGATCACGCCCTCGACGAGCGCGCGGTCCTGGGCGTCGTCGAGCATGTGGTTGACGAAGCTGCGGTCGATCTTCAGCACGTCCACGGGAAGCCGCTGCAGGTGCGTCAGCGTCGAGTAGCCGGTGCCGAAGTCGTCGAGCGCGGAGCGCACACCGAGTGCGCGGCAGCGGGCGAGCAGGGCCGAGCTGGCGTCGAGGTCGGCGTGGGCGGCCGACTCCACGATCTCGAGCTTCAGTGATTCGGCCAGCGGCTCCTCGTGGCGCGCCAGCAGTTCCGACAGGCGCTGCACGAAGTCGGGCTCCTGCAGGTGGCGCGCCGAGATGTTCACGTTGACGGCAATGTCCAGACCGCTGCGCCGCCATTGCGCGAGGTGGTCCAGCGCCTGGCCGAGCACCCAGTCGCCGATGCGCGCCGACAGGCCGGTGTTGTCGATCAGCGGCAGGAACTGCAGCGGCGCGATCAGGCCCTTGTCCGGGTGTTCCCAGCGCAGCAGCGCCTCCAGCCCGATGACGCGCCCGGTCTTCATGTCGACGATCGGCTGGTAGTGCAGCACGAACTCGGCGCGGTCGAACGCTTCCTGCACGCGGCCGATCGCCATCACGCGCTCCTCGGTGCGGCGGCGCAGCTCCGGGTCGAAGAACAGGTAGCCGTTGCGGCCGGACTGCTTCGCGCCGTACATCGCATGGTCGGCATGGCGCAGCAGCGTGTCGGCGTCGCTGCGGTCGATCGGGTAGACCGTGGCCCCGACACTGGCGGTGACCTGCACCGGCTCCTGCGCCGGGTCGATGACGTACGGCTGGGCGACGACGCGCAGCACCCGCTCCACCGCCATTCGGGCTTCCTCCAGCGTGCCGGCGCGCAGCAGCAGCACAAACTCGTCGCCGCCCAGGCGCGCGGCGGCGTCGGCCCACATGTCGCGGCTGCGCAGCGCACCGCGCAGCCGTCCGGCGAGCTCGACCAGCAGCCGGTCGCCGCCGCTGTGGCCGTAGCGGTCGTTGACCGGCTTGAAGCGGTCGAGGTCCAGGTAGCACACGGCCAGCAGATAACCGTCGCGCTCGGCGGCACGCATCGCCTCGGCCAGCAGCTTCATCAGGTGAGCGCGGTTCGGCAGGCGCGTGAGCTCGTCGAAGTGCGCCTGGCGCTCGAGCCGCTCGCGTTGCAGGCGCTGCTCGGTGACGTCGGAGATCGCCAGCACGTGGTAGCGCAGGTCGCCCTCGGGGCCGCGCACCTGCGAGATCGTGGCCTGAAGCGTGCACATCTCGCCGTTGCGGCGGCGTTCGATCAACTCACCGCGCCAGCGGCCGAGTGACGACAGCCCGGCCCACATCGCCGCCCGTTGCTGGCGCGCCAGCGGGTCGTTCGGCGACGGCCGCAGCAGCGACGGCACGCTGCCGATCAGCTCGGACAGCGGCACGCCCAGGATCTGGCTGTAGGCGGCGTTCGCGTCCAGCACCTGCATCTCGGCGTCGGCGATCAGCAGGCCCTCGTGCAGGTGCTCGAACAGGCTGGCCGACAGCCGCTGGCGCTCCTGCGCCTCGTGGCGCTCGCTGGCCTCGCTCATCGTTGCCAGCAGGCGCAGCGGCCGACCCGCCTGGTCGTGCTCGGACGGCAGCACGTGCACGTCGACCCAGTGCCAGCCATCGCCGCTCAGCACGCGCAGTTCCTGCTGCAACGCCGGCTGCACGCCGCCGGCGACGTCCTGCAGCGCCGCGCCCAGGCGGGCCCGTTCCTCCGGATGCACGTCGTCGAGCCAGCGCTGCACGGTCCAGCTGCGGCGCTCCTTCTCGCGCGTCAGCGACTGCCACTCCGACGACAGGTGCACCTCGCCGGCGCGCTGCAGGTGCCACTCGGCGACCGCGACCCGTGCCGCACGCAGCGCCTTGGCGGAGCGACGCTCGCGCAGGCGGATCTCCTGGCCCGCCGCCCGCAGCAGCAGCAGCACGGCCAGCAGCGAGCCGACGTAACCGGCGAGCGCCTGCAGCGCCTCGGCGCCGCTCAGCGGCCCGAAGGTTCCGATGCCCAGGCGTGCGCTGGCCGCCGCGCCGACGCCGATCAGCAGCGTCACCACCGCCGGAACGCTGAAGCTGCCCATCGCCAGCAGCACCAGCAGCAGCACATGAGGCCACCAGACCATCGACGCGCTGGCCGCGACGCTCGCGATCGGCAGCACGAGCCAGGACGTCGCCGACACCAGCGCCAGCCCACCCAGCGTCAGCGAGAGCCAACGGTCGCGCGACGCCCGCAGGCTCTTGCGCGACGGTCTGCTGTAGGCGAGCAAGGGCACCACCGACAGCAGCAGGCCGAGCGCGAACCACGGCCAGGCACCGACCGCGCCCCCGACGGCTGCCGGCCAGGTGCGCCCCGCGCTGACGAGCAGGAACCCGTGCACGGCTGACAGTACCGGTGCCGCCAGCCCGGCAGCGGCGAGCGTCAGCAGCCCGACATCGCGCGCGCGCTCGAAGTCACCGGTGGCGCCGGTAAAGCGAAGGATCCAGGCCGCGCTGCCGACTGCGACGCCGAGCGCGGCCGCCACCGCGAGCGCGACGATCAGGCCGTCGCCGAGCACCAACGACGCCAATGCGACACCCACCACGAGGCCGGCCAGATCGCCCCAGCCGCGCCGCAGCACTCCCGCGAGGCCGAGCCCGGCCGTCAGCCAGGGCAGCAAGGATTCACCGACCGGGGTCAGCCAGCGGTCGACGAGGGACAGCAGCGCGGCGGCGCCCGCCATTTGCAGCACAGCGACCCACGTCGGCACCGCCGAGCGCGAACCCTGAGGGTCGTCGACGGATTCCGCGTCCGCCGAGGTCGGATCGGACGCACTGTCATTCACGGCGTGAGCCCACGCGGTGAGGGGAGGGGCTCAGACAGGCGCAGACACGGGCGCAACGCACGTGGGGCCGGCGTCAGAGCTTGAAGTCGTCGAGCCGCGCGCCGTCGTTCAATGCCGCCTTGAGCCAGTTGGGCTGCAAGCCGCGACCCGACCAGGTATCTCCGGTCGACGGGTGCCGGTACTTCGGCGGCACCTTGGCCACCGCCATCTTGCGTGGCGGCGCTGCGCCTGCGCGCAGCCCGAGGTCCGCCATGGACAGGCCGTGCTCGGCCATCAGCGCGCGGATCTGCGCAATCGCCTCCGCCTTCTGCGACCGTTGCGCCTCGACGATCTGCTGCTCCAGCGCAACCCTTTTCGCCAACAGGTCGCTCAGATTCGACATAACCGTGACTCCCGTCGTCGTGGAATGGCGGGAATATATCAGCGCGATACCCCGGCCGCACGCCCGGCGTGCCGTATCCATGGTTTTCAGCGATACCCGGCACGATCCAGCATCTGCTGCACGCTGATTTGGTTCTTCCCGATGGTCGATATCGGCAGGGTGTCAGCCTTGAAATCACCGAGCCCCAGCAGCGCCGGATTCTTGCTGCGCACGCTGGGCACTGCAGGCCATTCGTTGTTGCCCTCCGCGAAATACGACTGCGCGGTATCGCTGGCGAGATATTCGAGGAATCGCACCGCGGCATCACGGTGCGGCGCATGGCGTGCCACCGCGCCGCCAGCGACGTTGACGTGGGTGCCATGGTCGCCCTGGTTCGGGAACACCACGCCGACGCGTTCAACCGCCGCCTGGTCCTCGGGCTTCTTGGATCGCATCAGGCGCGCCAGGTAGTAGGAATTGGTGAGGGCCACTGCACATTCGCCGCTCGCTACCGCCTTGATCTGATCGGTATCGCCGCCCTTGGGGCTGCGGGCCATGTTTTTGACCAATCCCTGGAGCCATTGTTCGGCGGCGGCCGGTCCCAGATGTTCGAGCATCGCGCCGAACAATGACAGGTTATAAGGGTGTGAACCCGAGCGCGTGCACAGCCGCCCGAGGTTGACCGGCGACGCGAGTTTCTCGTAGGTGTCGACGTCGGCACGGGGAACACGCGACTTGTCGTACACGATCACGCGGGCGCGGGTCGAGAATCCGAACCACTGCGAACCGGCGCCGTCGTCCTTGCCGCGCAGGTGAGCCGGGATGCGCTGTTCGAGCACCGCGCTGCGCACCGGCTGGAACAATCCTTCGACCTCGGCGCGCCACAGACGCGCCCCGTCGACCAGCAGCACGACGTCCGCCGGGCTGGCCGCCGCTTCGCTTTTCAGGCGTGAAACGATGCCGGCGTCGTCGCCGTCGATGCGCTGGATGCGGATGCCGGTGGCCCGCGTGAAGTCGTCGTACAGCGCCTCGTCGGTCTGGTAGTGGCGCGCCGAGTAGAGGTTCAGCACCGGCGGCTGCGGCGCCTGCGCCGACGCCGCCAGGGTGGCGAGCGTGAGCGACAACGTGGCGGCAACGCGGCGCCACGGTGACGCGGCGGAGGAGCGGGGGGTCAAGGCGGGCATGGGTGTCTCGCTGGTTGAAGGACAACAAGGCACCTATCTTAATCGTAACGAGAATCAATCTCGTTCAATACGACCCCTGATCGCGTCGATCTGCGCTGAACACCCCCTGCGGGCTCAGCCTTTCGGCGGCACGTAGCCCATCGGCTTGTCGCCGCCGTCGCCGAAGAAGAACTGCTCCATCTGGCGCGCCAGGTACTGGCGGGCGCGGGCGTCGGCCAGGTTCAGCCGGTTCTCGTTGACCAGCATCGTCTGGTGCTTCTTCCAGAGCTCGAAGGCCTCCTTGCTGACGTTGGCGTAGATGCGCTTGCCGAGCTCCCCCGGGTAAGGCGAGAAGCTCAGGCCCTCGGCCTCCTTCTTGAGGTACACGCATTGCACGGTGCGGGTCATCGTCGTGGGTCTCCTTGTGATTCGCGGCGCCGCTCAGGCGAGCGGCTTGACCAGCACCTTCGAGCGCCGGTCCCAGTTGTACTTGCGCTTGCGCGCCTCGGGCAGCCAGTCGGCGTCGGCCTCGGCGAAACCGCGCTTGATGAACCAGTGCATCGTGCGCGTCGTCAGCACGAAGATGCTGGTCAGGCCCATCGCCTTGGCGCGCTGTTCGATGCGCTTGAGGATGCGCTCGCCGTCGCCCTGGCTCTGCGAGTCGGGCGACACCGTCAGCGCGAGCATCTCGCCGGTGCGCGCTTCCGGGTACGGCACCAGCGCGGCGCTGCCGAAGATCACGCCGTCGTGCTCGATCACCGTGTAGTGACCGATGTCGCGTTCGATCTCGGTGCGCTCGCGCCGCACCATCGTGCCGTCGCGCTCGAACGGCTCGA
>JBDTUO010000068.1:0-9925 GCA_040007675.1 Rubrivivax sp. | reverse complement strand
TGTTCATGTCGGTCCCTGATGGTGGGTGAATCTGCCAATACTGACAGATCGCCAGGCGCCACTTCCGGCGTCGGATGCTCCCGGCCGATGGAAGGGGAAGCGGAGCGCGCACCACCGCCACAGCGTCCTCGGGTGACGCCGGGCGGAAACCGCCTGCGAGGGCGTGCGTGGGTCAGCTGGCGGCGTTCGGAAAGAAGAGCTGGTCGCTGCCGATCTTGTAGTCGGCGATGGCCTGCTGGCCAGCCGGCGAGACGATCCAGTCGGCGAACTGCTGTGCGAGGTCGGCCTTGACGCCCGGGTGTTTGCCCGCGTCGACCACCATCACGCCGTACTGGTTGAAGAGCTTCTTGTCGCCCTCGACCAGGATCGCCAGGTCGCCGCGGTTCTTGAACGAGATCCAGGTGCCGCGGTCGGTCAGCAGGTAGGCGTTGGTCGACGACGCCATGTTCAGCGCCGGCCCCATGCCGCAGCCGCATTCCTTGTACCAGCCGGGCTTGCCGGACAGGTCGACCGCGGCGGCCTTCCACTGGCGAAGCTCGGCCGAGTGGGTGCCGCTCTTGTCGCCGCGCGAGACGAACGGTGAGCCGGATGCGGAGAGCCGGGTGAGCGCGGCGCCGATGTCGCGCCCCTTCACGCCCGCCGGGTCGGCCTTCGGGCCGACCAGCACGAAGTCGTTGTACATGACTTCCTGACGGCGTTTCGCGTGCCCGTCGGCGACGAACTTCTCCTCTGCCGCGGTGTCGTGCACGAACAGCAGGTCGGCGTCGCCGCGGCGGCCGATCTCCAGCGCCTGCCCGGTGCCGACCGCGACCACGCGCACGGCGATGCCGGTCGCCTGCTTGAAACGCGGCAGCAGGTGGCCGAACAGGCCGGACTGCTCGGTCGAGGTCGTCGACGCCATCGTGATGAACTTGTCCTGCGCCTGCGCCGGCGTGAACAGCAGCGTGGCGCTGCAGGCCAGCGCGGCGCAGAGCGTCGCGGCCAGCCGCGCTGCGCGGCGTCGTTGGGGTGCGTGGGGGGAGGTCAATGCCATGGGAGTTCTCCTTTGAGGAAGACGGCCGCCGCAGGAGGCGGATGCACGGGGTCGAAGAAACGTTCGGCCGGTTCGTTGGCGCGCACCTGGCCCTGCTCGAGATAAAGCACACGCGCACACAGCCGCTTGGCCTGGCCGAGGTTGTGCGTGCTCATGACGATCGTCACGCCGTCGCACGTGAGCGACTCGATCGCCGCCTCGACCTCGCGTTTTGCACTCGGGTCGAGGCTGGCAGTCGGCTCGTCGAGAAACAGCAGGTCCGGCTGCAGCGCCCACGCGCGCGCCAGCGCCAGCCGCTGCTGCTGGCCACCGCTGAGCGCGCGCGCCGGGCGCTCGGCGAGCGACGCGAGGCCGACCCGATCGAGCGCCAGCGCGCAACGCTGCGCGCGCTCGTGGCGCGGTACGCGGCGCAGCCACAGCGACACGAGCACGTTCTGGCGCGCCGTCAGGTGCAGCAGGAAAGGACGCTGGAACAGCATTGCCGCGACCAGCGGGCGGCCGTCGGCGCGCTGGTGTTCGCTTCGCGTGCCGGTGTCGGCGGCGACCAGCCCATGCAGCAGCCGCAGCAGCGTCGTCTTGCCGGCCCCATTGGCGCCGACGACGGCGATGCAGTCGCCGCGGTGCAGCGTCAGCGTGACGCCGTGCAGCGCGGTGACCGCGCCGAAGCGCACCGCAGCGCCATCGAGCCGCAGCAGCGGCTCGCCGCGCACCTCGGGCCACACCAGGTCGCGTCTCATGCCAGTGCCTCGCGCGGCACGCCGCCGCGCCACTGCAGCGCCGCGATACCGAGGTTCAGCAACCCGACCACGCCCAGCAGCACGAGGCCCAGCGCGAGCGCGAGCGGCAGGTCGCCCTTGCTGGTCTCGAGCGCGATCGCGGTCGTCATGACGCGCGTGACGCCGTCGATGTTGCCGCCGACGACCATCACCGCGCCGACCTCGGCGATGGCGCGACCGAACGCGGTCAGCATCACGGTGAGCACGCCGAAGCGCTCGTGCACCAGCAGCAGCCCGGCGCTGACGGCCGGCCCGGCGCCGAGCGAGCGCAGCTGGTCGCCGCCCTCGGCCAGCGCGTCCTGCACCAGCCGACGCGCAAGCGCCGCGATCAGCGGCACCACCAGAACCGTCTGCGCGATCACCATCGCGGTCGGCGTGAACAGCAATCCGAAACGGCCGAGCGGGCCGGCGCGCGACAGCAGCAGGTAGACGACGAGGCCGACCACGACCGCCGGCAGCGCGAGCAGCGTGTTCAGCGCCCACACCACCACCCGCTGGCCCGGAAAACGCGCCACCGCCAACCACGCGCCGAGCGCCAGGCCGATCAACCCACCGGCGAGGCAGGCGGTGCCGCTGACGCGCAGCGACAGCCCGACGATCGCGAGCAGTGAGGCGTCGGCCTGCTGGATGAGCTGCAGCGCCAGGGAGAGGCTGTCGATCAGGGTCGGCATCGGGTCGGCATCGGGTCGGACGATTCTGGCCGGCGGGCCCTCGCCTGGCGATATGCAGCCGCCTGCCTAAGGAGTGGCCCGGGTCGACAGCGGCCGCACAATGCCGCGTCGTCTTCGTTCCTCTGCATCGCCCGCCTGCCCCATGGCCGAACTCGGACCGTCCCCTCTCGCCACCGGCGCCGAACTGCCGGTGGCCACCGCCCGCGCGGCCATCGCCGCCGCGCTGCAGCCGCTCACCGAAGCGGTGCGGTGCCCGCTGGCGCAGGCGCTGGGTCGCGTGCTCGCGGCCGACGTGATCTCGCCGATCGACGTGCCGGCGCACGACAACTCGGCAATGGACGGCTACGCACTGCACGGGGCGGACCTGCGCGCCGACGCCGACACCACGCTGCAGGCGCTGCCGACGACGGTGTTCGCCGGCCCGCCGTTCGACGGCGTGGTCGGACGCGGGCAGGCCGTGCGCATCATGACCGGCGCGGTGATGCCGGCCGGGCTCGACAGCGTGGTGCCGTTCGAGCTGTGCACGGTCTCTGGGGACCGCGTCACGCTGCGGCCGGGCGTGCTGAAGGCGGGCGAGAACCGGCGCCGGCGCGGCGAAGACCTCGCGCGCGACGGTGTCGCGCTGCCGGGCGGGCGGGTGCTGCGGCCGGCCGATCTGGGGCTGGCGGCGTCGCTCGGGCTGGACCACGTTCAGGTGCTGCGCCCGCTGCGCGTGGCGCTGTTCTCGACCGGCGACGAGATCGCGGCACCCGGCACGCCGCTGGCGCCGGGGCAGGTCTACGACAGCAACCGCTTCAGCCTGCTCGGCGCGCTGCAGCGCATCGGCGTCGAGGTGATCGACCTCGGGCTCGTGCCGGACGACCGCACGGCGCTCGCGGCCGCACTCGACCGTGCGCTGGCCGAGGCCGACGCCGTCGTCACGAGCGGCGGCGTCAGCATGGGCGACGCCGACCACACCCGCGAGCTGCTGGCCGCACGCGGCGAGGTCGGTTTCTGGAAGGTCGCGATGCGGCCCGGCCGCCCGTTCGCGTTCGGCCGCCTGCGCGGGCCCGGCGGTCGTTCGGCCTGGCTGTTCGCGCTGCCAGGCAACCCGGTCGCCGCGCTGGTGACGTTCTATGCGCTGGCGCGCGACGCGCTGCTGGTGCTGGCGGGCGCCCGTGCGCCGGCGCCGCCGCGGCTGCAGGCGCGCAGCGTGGCGCCGATCCGCAAGCGACCGGGGCGCAGCGAGTTCCAGCGTGCGGTCGTCGAGCCGGCGGCCGACGGCGGATGGCAGGTGCGCACCACCGGCAGCCAGGGCGCCGGCGTGCTGCGCAGCATGACCGAGGCGAATGCGCTGCTCGTGCTCGGCCACGACCAGGGCCCGGTTGCTGCCGGCGACCTGGTCGAGGTCTGGCTGTTCGACGGCCTGGTCTGAACTGGCGCGCGGCGCGCGCCGTCAGTGGTTCGTGCTGGCGCGCACTTCCTCGATCGAGGTCAGCCCGGCGAGCACCTTCTCGATGCCGTCCTGGCGCAGCGTGCGCATGCCGTCGACCATGCCGGCTTCGAGGATCTGCTCGGCGCGCGCGCCGGTCTGGATCAGCCGGCGCGTCGTGCGCGTGATCGTCATCACTTCCTGGATCGCGGCGCGGCTGCGGTAACCGGTCTGGTCGCAGCTCGCGCACCCGGCGCTCGAATAGAACCGCAGCCGTCCGTCCTGCGCGTGGCGCGCGGTCCAGCCGGCGAGCAGCTCGTCGCGCGGCGTCGGCGGCGCGCTGCCGACGAAGGCGTGCGTGTAGTCGCCGATGAATTCGTCGATCTCGGCCTCGGTCGCGTCGCGCGCCTGCCGGCACTTCAGGCACAGCCGGCGCACCAGGCGCTGGGCGACGACGGCGAGCAGCGAGTCGGCGAAGTTGAACGGGTCCATGCCCATGTCGAGCAGCCGGGTGACGGTTTCGGCGGCGTTGTTGGTGTGCAGCGTCGACAGCACCAGGTGGCCGGTGAGCGAGGCCTCGATCGCGACCTGCGCCGTCTCGCGGTCGCGGATCTCGCCGACCATCACGACGTCCGGGTCGGCGCGCAGGAAGGCGCGCAGCGCGCGCTCGAAGGTCCAGCCGATCTTCGGGTTGACCTGCACCTGGCGCAGTCCGGGCTGGGTGATCTCGATCGGGTCCTCGGCGGTCCAGATCTTCCGGTCGGGTTTATTGATGTGGCCCATCGCCGAGTGCAGCGTCGTCGTCTTGCCCGAGCCGGTCGGGCCGACGCACAGCAGCATGCCGTAGGGGCGGGCGACCGCGGCGGTGATGGCCGCCAGGTTGGCGGGCGACATCGCGAGGTCGCCGAGCTGCAGCGGCTTGGCCGACGCGAGCAGCCGCAGCACGGCGTCCTCGAGACCGTTGTTGGTCGGGATCGTCGCCAGCCGCAGTTCCAGCCGCGCACCGGGCTGGAAGCGGCTGAAGTTGATCTTGCCGTCCTGCGGCTTGCGGCGCTCGGAGATGTCGAGGTCGCACATGATCTTCAGCCGCGCGATGATGGCCGAGCGGTAGGTGTGCGGCAGCTCCAGGTACGGGCGCAGGTGGCCGTCCTTGCGGAAGCGGATGCGCAGCTTCTCGCGCCCCGGCTGGCATTCGATGTGGATGTCCGAGACCTGCTGTGCCTGGGCCTCGGCGATCATCGAATTGATCAGGCGCACGAGCGAGTTGTCGGACTGCTCGATCGACGATTCGTCGTCGCTGCGGCGTTGCTCGGCGGTGTGCTGCTGCTCGAGCGACGCCAGCAGTTCGGTGGCGTCGCGCGGTTCGCGGTGCTGCAGTTCGTGGCCGTCGGCGTCGCTGCCCGACCAGCCGCGCGCGCCCAGCTTGTCGTAGGCGCGGTCGATCGCGGTCGGCAGGTCCTCCGCATGCGCCAGCACCGGCACCAGCGTGGCCTGGCTGACGAACTCGAGCTCGTCGATGGCCTCGCGGCGCGTCGGGTCGTCGAACGCCACCACCAGCCGCCCGCCACGCAACAGCAGCGGCAGCGCGACGAGGCGGCGCGCGGTGGCGTAGGGCACCCGCGTCAGGGCCTCGGCCTCGGCCGGAAACACGCCGGCATCGACCAGCGGGTAGCCCATCTTGCGCGCCAGCGCGAGCTGCAGGTGGGCGCGCGTGATGGTGCCGTGGCGCACCAGCAGTTCACCCAGCGGCACGCTGCGGTCGTCGCGCTGCTGCAGCAGGGCCGCGTCGAGCTGCGCCTGGTCGATGAAGCCGAGGCCGAGCAGGGCCTCGCCGATGCGCATCATCGGCATGCGGATCTGCTGGTCGACCGCTTCCTCGAGCTGCTCCGGCGTCACCAGCTTGCGTACCAGCAGCACGTCGCCGAGGCGTTGGCGGCGCAGCGCGGCCTGCTCGTCGGCGGCCTGCTCGACGGCGTCGCGGCTGGCGGCGTGTTGCTCGACGAGCACGTCGCCGAGGCGTTCACCGATGTCGATTCGGGCGCACCCGGCGCGCGGGATGAAATGGCGCCGCAACGCACCCGGCGGGCCGCCGTCGACCGGCTCGAACAGGAAGATGCCGTACGGCGCCTCGTGCGGGCTGGCGCTGCAGCCCGTCATCGGCGCGCCCTGGGCATAGCGCACCCGGTAGGGCAGCAGCGGCGGCGCCGCCGGGATCGACTCGGGGTTGTCGGCGAGCGCGGAGCGCACCGGCAACAGCGGTGGCAGCAGCGTCAGCCGCCGGAACTGGTCGAAGCGCAGGCTCACCGGCACGCGCAGCGTCGGCGTCGCGACCTGCACCAGACTGCGCTCCGGGTCGAACAGCGCCAATCGCCCGCTGATGATGCGGCCGTTCACGCCTTCGACTTCGCAGTCCTCGGGCTCGACCGCCAGGCTGGGCGCCGGGTACGACGGCAATGCCGGCGTGGGCCAGGCGAACGCGGCCGCCGCAGCCCGAGCCGTGAGGGCGCGCGCCCGCCCGGTAGGCGACGCGGGCGCTTGCGGCGGCAGGGACAGGTCCGACATGGCGTGGGTTCCCGAGACTCATTGCCTGCGCACGCCGGGACGGCCTGCGGGCAGGGTGGAGGGGACATGCTAGGTCGGTGGCCACGCGTGGATGGGCCGAAATGCCCGTCCGCCACGGCGCAATTCGTCGCCGGTGCCGATAACGGTGCCGGTGCGCTCTTGCGCGACGCCGATCATTCGTCGCCGCGCTTCAGCGGGACTGGATTTATGTGCATGATTCCAGCAGACTGGAAATATGGATGAACAAGCCGCCGTCGTCGCGCTGGCCGCCCTCGCACAGGGCGCCCGACTGCGCGTGTTCCGCGCGCTGGTCGGTGCGGCCCCCGACGGGCTGACGCCGGGCGTGCTGGCCGCGCTGCTCGACATCCCGCCGTCCACCTTGTCGTTCCACTTGAAGGAACTGGCGCACGCCGGGCTGGTGGCCATTCGGCGCGATGGCCGCCACCTGCGGTACCGGCCGCAGTTGGCACGCATGCACGGCTTGCTGGAGTATCTGACCGCGCACTGCTGCCAGGGCCGGCCCTGCACACCCGCTCCCGCTCCCGCTCCCGCTTCTGAGGCATGCCGCCGCGCCGCCCGCTGCTGACCTGTCCCCTCACCACCCCGCTGCGCCAGGAGACTGCCCTGCACCACGTCCACGGCCACCAGTCCGTTGTCCGCCAGGCCTTCGAGTTGACGCGCCAGGCGATCGGCTACCGGATGCTGCAGTGGTTGGCGCTGCCCTTGCACGCGCTGGACCGCGCGGCCCTGCAATCGGCGCTGGACGAGATCGGCCGCCGATGAGCGTCTTCGAACGCTACCTGACGGTCTGGGTACTCGCCTGCATCGTCGCCGGTATCGCGCTCGGGCATTGGCTGCCCGGACCGGTGCAGGCGATCGGTCGCATGGAGTTTGCGCAGGTCAACCTGCCGGTCGGCCTGCTGATCTGGATCATGATCATCCCGATGCTGTTGAGGGTCGATTTCGGCGCGCTCGGGCGGCTTCGAGGGCACTGGCGCGGCATCGGCGTGACGCTGTTCGTCAACTGGGCCGTCAAGCCCTTCTCGATGGCGCTGCTGGCGTGGATCTTCGTGCGCCACGTCTTTGCGGCGCAGTTGCCGGCCGACCAGCTCGACAGCTACGTCGCCGGCCTGATCCTGCTCGCTGCCGCGCCGTGCACGGCGATGGTCTTCGTGTGGAGCCGGCTGACCGACGGCGACCCGCTGTTCACGCTCAGCCAGGTGGCGCTGAACGACACCATCATGGTGTTCGCGTTCGCGCCCATCGTGGCGCTGCTGCTCGGGCTGTCGGCGATCGTGGTGCCGTGGGCCACGCTGCTGGTGTCGGTCGGGCTGTACATCGTGCTGCCGGTGGTGCTGGCGCAGCTTGCCCGCCGCGCGTTGCGGGCGCGCGGGTCGGCGGTGTTCGACGCCGCGCTCGAGCGCATTGCGCCGTTGTCGGTGGCGGCGCTGCTGGCGACGCTGGTGCTGCTGTTCGCGTTCCAGGGCGCGGCGATCCTGCGCCAGCCGCTCGTGATCGCGCTGCTGGCGGTGCCGATCGCGCTGCAGGTGGTGCTGAACGCCGCGCTGGCCTATGGCCTGAACCGCCGCCTGGGGGAGTCGCACCGGATCGCGGGTCCGTCGGCGCTGATCGGTGCGAGCAACTTCTTCGAGCTCGCGGTCGCCACCGCGATCAGCCTGTTCGGCTTCGAGTCGGGCGCCGCGCTCGCGACCGTCGTCGGCGTGCTGATCGAGGTGCCGCTGATGCTGGCCGTCGTGCGCGTGGTCAACCGCAGTCGGTCCTGGTACGAACGGGGCGCCGCCGTTGCATGATCGCGGCGATGCGTCGCCGCCCGAACCCGACCCCATGAGCGCTGCCGCGACGCCGCACCCGGCGCGCGTGGTGGCCACGCTCGGGGTGGCGCAGACCCTGGCGTGGGCCTCGTCGTACTACCTGCCGGCGGTGCTCGCCGGCCCGATGGCGCGCGGGCTGGGGCTGCAGGCGACGACCGTGTTCCTCGCGTTCTCGCTCGCGCTGGTGGTGTCGGCCGCGGTCGGCCCGAGCGCCGGTCGCCTGATCGACCGCCACGGCGGCCGGCCGCTGCTGCTGGGCACCAACCTGCTGTTCGCCGCCGGCCTGGTGGTGCTGGGCAGCGCGCAGGATGCGGTGACGATGTTCGCGGGCTGGGTGCTGATGGGCGTGGCGATGGGCAGCGGCCTGTACGAGGCGGCGTTTGCGGGCCTGGTGCGGCTGTACGGACACGCGGCGCGCAACCCGATCACCGGCATCACGCTGGTCGCCGGCTTCGCCAGCACCGTCGGCTGGCCCTTGTCGGCCTGGATGGAGAGCCGCTGGGGTTGGCGGGGTGCCTGCTTCGGCTGGGCCGGGCTGCACCTCGTGCTCGGGCTGCCGCTCAACGCGCTGTTGCCGCGCGCGGCACGCGAGAGCCCGGCCGCCCCCGACCCGTCGCCGGCGAGCGTCGAGGGGCAGGGGGTCACCGCCTCGACCGCCGCGCCGCTGACGCCGGAGCCGACGGCCGCCCCACCCGGAGCGGCGCGCACGACGGCCCTGCTGGCGTTCGTGTTCGCCGCCACCTGGTTCGTCGCCACCGCGATGGCATCGCACCTGCCACGGCTGCTGCAGGCCGCCGGGGCCTCGCTGGCGGTGGCGGTCGGCATCGGCGCGCTGGTCGGGCCGGCCCAGGTGGCGGGGCGTCTGCTCGAGTTCGGCCTCTTGCGACGCTGGCACCCGCTGCTGTCGGCGCGGCTGGCAGCGCTGGCGCACCCGCTCGGCGCAGCTGCACTGCTGCTCGCCGGCCCGGTGGCGGCGCCGGTGTTCGCGCTGCTGCACGGCGCCGGCAACGGCATCATGACGATCGCCAAGGGCACGCTGCCGCTTGCGTTCTTCGGGCCGGTCGGCTACGGCGCACGGCAAGGCTGGCTGATGGCGCCGACGCGCATCGCGCAGGCGGCCGCGCCGTACACCTTCGGGCTCGCGCTCGACCGCTGGGGCACCGGCGTGCTGCTGCTCACCTCGGCGTTGGGACTGGCCGCCTTCGCGGCGCTGGCGGCGCTGCGCGCGCCGCCGGGGAGTGCCGGATGACTCATTGACTGGTCATCGAGCGCCCGCAGGGCGGCGGAGCCGCACAGGCGCTCGCGGACGGTCGTCGAATGCGGGCCCGAAGCGGTCGCGGCTGATCGAATGTGGGTGCTGAGGGACTGCTCACGACCCTTCGCAGACCCACGATCGGTTGATCTCATCGCCCACAAAGCTGCCATGGGGAGTTCACCGCCTCGGCGGTTCGGCAGGCACTGGCATACTCTGCCAATACTGGACCAGGTGGGCTTGCTGCTCGCCATCTTGGGAGCCCGCAACATGCCCACCCGTAACGTCGTGCTGAGTGAACGCCAACAGCAGCTGGTGGAGGCGCTGGTGCAATCCGGTCGCTACCAGAACGCCAGCGAGGTACTGCGAGAAGGGCTGCGCCTCATCG
>JBDTUO010000067.1:0-10135 GCA_040007675.1 Rubrivivax sp. | reverse complement strand
GATAACACGGTCAGCCCCGGCATAGTAAAAATAAAGTTCGTCACCGATCACCAGCGGCGCCTCACGCCCGCTGCCGACCGTCGTGCCGTTGATCGTGATCGGGTTGCTGCCGTTGTCGATCAGTGCGTAGCCGCCGTTGCGGTAGAGCAGCCGCGCGTGCACACGCGAGATCATGCGTTCGTCGTCAGGCAACACCAGCTGGTTGTTGTCAGCGCGGCCGATCGTGCCACCCAGTTCGTCGAAGCGGGCGCTCAGGCCGCTCACCGGCCGCCCGTGGTGGCTGACGACGGTCAGGACGATCATGCGCGTGCTCTCCTCGGCCCGGTGCGGGCCCCGAGCATAGCCCGCGCGCGCCGCGCCGCCACTTCAGCGGAGCGCATAGAAGCGGCCATCGATCTGCGCCAGCCGCATCGGCCACGCCCGCGACGCTTCGCCGTCGACGCCGGCGAAGCGCCACGCCGGCGCGCCGTCCGCATTCACCGCTTCGAGCAGGCGGCCGCCGGCGACCCGGCGCCAGCGCAGTGCCGACGCTTCCGGCAGCGCCGGCTGCAGCGCGCCGGCAGCGTGCCAGTCCTGCAGCGCGGCGCGCAGCCGACCGACCTCGTCGGCCAGTGGCCGCTGATAGGCCTGCGCCAGCTCCTCCAGACGCAGCCTCGAAGCCTGCACGAAGGGCTCGCTGTCGCCGCGCATCAGCGCCGACGCCAGCTCCTGCAGGAAGCGCAACCCCGCCGCGCCTAGCGCGGGGCTGTCGGGCAGCACCGGCGCATCCAGCCAGCGCCAGCGGGGAAATCCGATCGGCAACTCGACCCGCTGGCTGCGCACGAGCGGGGCGTCGTACGTTTCCCCGGCGGTGACGGCCCAGTCGAGCTGGGTCAGCGCGCGTGCATGCGCCGGGTGCGCGCGCTGGCCGACCCGCGGCAGCAGCAGCTGGAGCGTCGCCGTGCCCGCGCGTTCGGCCAGCTCCGGCTGCAGCGGCGCGTCGTCCGGCGCGCCGGGCAGCGCCGGTTGCACGGTCAGCGTCAACTCGTTCAGCCCCTGCAACGTGAACTCGTTGACCGGCAGCGCGACCGCGTTCGCCGTGACGTTCCCCGCAGCGGGCAGACCGACCGGCGACGCCAAGCGCAGCAAGGGCACGCCGTTCAACGCCGCCTCGGCGCGGCAGCCGGTGACCTCCAGCCGCAGCACCACGATGCGATCCATCAGGCCACGCTCCAGTCGAGCAGCGGACGCGCCGGCAACAGGATCGGGTTGACCCACGATTGCCCGAGCAACGGATCGGACAGCGCCAGCGGCAGCGTCACCTCTTCGAGCCGCAGCGAGGCGAACCACTCCCACCCACTGCCACCGGTGGTGCACGGCCGCAAGCCCGCCTCGCCGACGAGTGCCCCGGTTGCGGCGCACGCGGCCTGCAGCAGCGCCCCCGCATCGCTTGCCACCGGCTCGACCGTCGCGACGACCGGGAATCGAAAGCGCGCCCGCAGCGGCAGCACCGCCGCATGCAGCGGTGCGAGATCGTCCTCGCGCGCAAGAGTCTGCTCGAGCGGCGCTGCGCCCTCGACGCGCAGCGTCACGCGCGCCGGCACGCCCTGCACATTCAGCTCGCCCGAGAACACGAGCGCGATCTGGGCGGCCTGCAGGCGCAGCCGGCCGCCGACCCGCAGCACGGCGCGCGAGGCCAGCCCCTGGGCTCCCGGCTGCCAGCCCCAAGTCAGCGCCGCGTCGCCGATCAGCAGGGCGAGCTGGCCCTCGAGCGTCGCATGCTCGAGCCCGTCGACCTCTGCCCAGGCGCCGGCGAGCGCCTGCAGCGCGGCGGCCGAGCGGACGTCGAGCCCCTCGCCGAAAGCGCGGTCCAGCGACCCGGCGTCCTGCGGCCGGCCATCCGCCTCGACGCTGCAGCGTGTCCGAGCGCGCTGCGGCGCGGTGCCCTCCGGGGCCACGGTCTGCGCATCGGCCGCGCTACGCCGCAGCTCCAGCCACCATTGCGTCGAAGGCCAGACCCACACCGGCCACTGTTGCGCGCCGAGCGCGTCGCCGGTGTCACGCAGTCCGCAGACCTCGAGGTCCAGGCGGTACAGCGCGGGTGAGGTCTCCTCGGCGATCGCGGTACCCGGCCCGAGCGGCTGCGACACTTGCTCCAGCGCGGCGGCCGGAAAGCTCACGGCTCGGGTCTCGTGCCCTTGCCAGACCCAGCGGCCGTGTGCGCCGCCGAAGCCGACCGCCGGGTGGTGGTCAGCGTCACAGACCGCCGCCGCGCGCAGCCGCACCTGCAAGCGCGGCGCGGCGCCCTGCCCCGGCAGCGGTGCGAGCAGCGCGACGCGGGCCGGTGGCGGCAGGCCCAGTCCCATCCGCAGCGGCGCCGGGTCGGCCAGCGCCTCGCGCTGCCAGCCGGCGCTGCCGAGCCGGTACACCTGCAAGGGCGCTGGCGCCAACAGCCGCACTTCGGCGGCTTCGAGGTCGCACGCCGCACGCGGCAGCGGCGCCGGCAATTCGCGGTGCAAGCTCCCTGCCGCGCCGAGTGCACCGAAGCGGTCGAGCAGTTGGGCATCGACGCGCGCAAGCGCAGCGGCGTCGATGCGCGCCTGCGGCATCCGGGTCAGCTCGGCGAGCGAACGCTGCACCAACTGGTGCACCGTCAGCCACTGGCGCGCCGGCGGCGCCGCGAGCAGCCCGCGGGCCCACTCGAAACCCGGCCGCTCGTGAAATGACGGTCCCCAGACGCTGCACAGGTTGACAAAACGCGCGATGCCGGCCGCCCACCCGATGCCCTGCTGGCGCGCCTGTTGCGCGGCGTGCTCGACGAACGCCGCGTGGCGATCGCCCAGGCGCTGCTGCATCTCGGGCCAGGCGCCCGCCAGCAGCTCCGCCAGCGCAGCGACGAAGCCCTGCCACGCCAGGGTTTCGGCGTCGGGCGCGTCAGGCGCGGCGGGCCGTTCGTTCGTCGGCAGTCGTGGCAGCGTCACGGCGGAGCCGGTTTCGGCGCGCTGCGCGCGCTACAGCGGGTCTTTCGGCAGCGTCGCCGAAGTCGCGTCCTTGGGGTCGTCCGGCTTGACCGGGGTGGCACCGTTACCGCTGCCGGGCGCGCCGCCGGAATTGATCTTGACGATGGGACCGGTGATCGAGATACCGTCCGGCCCGAGCACGATGCTGCTGGGGCCGGCCTTGAGCGTCATCATCAGGCCGGCTTCGACCACGACCTGCATGCCGCCCTTGAGGTGCAGGGCCATGCCGGTCTCGAGCGCGCCGTTGAGGCCCGCCTTCACGTGCAGGTCGGTGCCGGCCTCGATCGACGTGCCCGTGCCGGATTTCGTCGTCAGGTCCATGCCCGATTGCAGGCTCAGCTTCATCGCCACCTTGCTGCTCGAGTTGTTGTCGACCTTGAGCATCGCGTCGCCGGTGACCTTCGCCAGCTGGTTGCCGCCGACGATGGTGTGGTCGTTGCCCTTGACGTGCCGCAGGCGGTTCTTGTCGACCGTCTCGTGCGACTCGTTCATCACGTGCCGCTTGAGGTCGTGTTCGACGAACTCGAGCCGGTCACGCTCGGCGTGCAGCAGGATGTACTCCTTGTCCAGCTCGTCGCTGAAGCGCAGCTCGTTGAACTTGTTCGCGTTGGCACTGCCGAGGCTGCGGCTCTTCATCGTGCTGATGTGCGCGTTGGCCGGCAGCTCGTAGGGTGGCATCTGCCCGGCGTTGTAGACGCGCCCGACGACCAGCGGCTGATCCGGGTCGCCTTCGAGGAAGCCGACGACGACTTCCTGGCCGATGCGGGGCAGCGAGATCATGCCCCAGGCCTCGCCGGCCCAGCCGCTGGCCACGCGCAGCCAGCACGAACTCTTGTCGTCCTTCCTGCCCTCGCGGTCCCAGTGGAACTGAACCTTCACCCGGCCGTACTTGTCGGTCTGGATCTTGCCCTTGCCGGTGTTGCCGACCACGAACGCGGTCTGCGGGCCAGCGACCACCGGCTTGCGCGTCAGACGCGCCGGGCGGAACGGCTGCGCCGCGCCCTGCATCACTGAGCGACAGAGGAAGCGCGTCTCGGCGTCGCCGGTTTCGTAGCCCGCCTGCTCCAGATCGATCTGCGTCTGCAGCACGAAGTACTCGGCGTTCTGGTCGTCGCGCGGGTGGTTCGCGAGCGTCACGCGCTGGCCGGCGCCGAAGGTCGGGTCGTTGCCTTCGGCGGTGTAGCGCGTGAGGCGAGCGGACTGCTCGTCGAGCCGCACCTGCGCCAGCGCGAGGGCGCGGGCCTTCGCCGGCGCGCCGATCGGGGCGTCGTAGCGCTGGCCGACGGTCGCGGCGGGCGGCGCCTTCCTGTTGGCGACAATCTCGGTCGACGGCGTCTCGAAGTTGAAGTCGGTCGTCTGCACGGCGCCGGTCTGGATCTCGTGGCGCATCTGCCAGTCGACGATGCCGGCGTGCTCGCTGGTGTCGGCGCCCGGCTCGCGGTAGTGCACGGTGCCGTAGCCCGGCGGGACCTTGAAGGCGTCGGTGGTGTCGGCCAGCACCAGCGTGGGGGCGCCGCTGGCAGCGTGCTCGTGAAAGTAGAAGATGCCTTCGTCCTCGAGCAGGCGACTGGCGAAATTGAAGTCGCTCTCACGGTACTGCACGCAATAGACCCGTTTGGGATAGGTCCCGGACAAGGACAGGCGCACCGCCGAAACGCCCGTGTCGGCGAGCACCGCCTGAACGATCTCCGGCGCCGTCTTGTCCTGGAAGATGCGGATGTTCGAGCTGCGGGTGGCCAGCCACAGCGTCGGCCGCAATACCAGTCGATACCGAAAGAAGCGTCCGTCGACGCCGTCGATGCCGAAGCTGGTGACGAGACCGCTGAAATGGCGCCGCGTGTCCGGGTCGAGCGCCAGCGACACCGTCGCGTTCTGGTTCAGCACCGTGGCGACGGCGAGGTCCGGGTCCTCCGACACCGCGAGTACCTCGAACTCGAACAGACGCGACACCTCCTCGAGCGCGGTCATCGAGCGGAAGAGCAGCTTGTCGCCGAACGGCGACTTCAGCGTGACCAGGGGCGCGGCGGAGGAGTCGGGCATGGTGGCTCGCAGGCTCTTTCAGTGGCGGTGATGGAGGGCCTGGGCAGCGACGGAGCGTAGACCGCGATCCGGCCGGCGTGCCGCGCGACGCCGAGCGAGCTCGAGCCGGGCCGCCGCGAACGCCTGCCTCGCCCGAAGAACGGTCCGCTCCATCACATCAGGGGGAGGATCGATCGGGCGGCGCATGGGGGTGGGTTGCTCGATCCCCCGACTTTGAAGCAAAGTACCCGCAGCGACAAGTCGAACGGTCCCCATGCCTGGGCGGTCCGCGGCGGGTCGACGAGGAGATCGTGATGCCGGGACGGATGGAGTTCGAGCTCAGTGCGGGTCGTCCGCCGGCGCGGCGGCGAGCCGAAGGCGCAGCGATGCGCCTGCTGGTGATGGGAGATTTCAGCGGCCTCCCCGCTGCCGAGCGGCCGCCGCTGGCGACGCGACCGACCCATGCGGTCGATGTCGACTCGCTCGACGTCGTGCTGCGCCGGCTCGCGCCGCGCGCCGCGACCGCTGCGGGCGCTTGCCGCTTCGAATCGATCGACGACTTCCATCCGGACGCGCTGCTGCAACGCCTGCCGACGCTGGCCGCGCTGCGGGCGCAACGCGACGGCCCGCCACCCGCGGCGGGCGAAGATCCGTTGTCCCTGCTGCTGGGACGCAAGGCCGCCCCGGATGCTGCACCGGCTGTGGCCGCGCCCGCCCCGACCGGTCTCGACGCGCTGCTGAGACAGGTGGTCGCACCGCACATCGTGCCCGACCGCAGCGCCACGACCGCTGCCTGGCAGGCCGGAGTCGACGCCGCGCTCGGCGAATCGCTGCGCGCCGTACTGCACGACCCCGCGTTCCAGGCGCTGGAGGCGGCCTGGCGTGGGGTGCAGTGGATGATCGCCAGCCTCGAACTCGACGAATCGCTGCAGTTGCACGTGCTCGACGTCACGCGCGACGAACTGCTCGCCGACGTCGTGGCTGCACAGGGAAAATTGGCGCAGACCGGGCTGCACCACGCGCTGGCCGACCGTTGGCGCAACCAGCCGGGTGGCGAGGGCTGGGCAGCGGTCGTCGCGCTGAGCCGGTTCGGTCCCGGCGACACCGACATCGGCCTGCTCGCGGCGCTGGGCCTGGTCGCGTCCCAGGCTGGTGGGCCCTTGCTGGCCGAAGCCGACCCGTCACTGGCGGATGGCGAGGCCACGTCGCTCGCAGGCTGGCACGCGCTGCGGCGCAGCGAGGCCGCGCCATGGATCGGGTTGGCCGCCCCGCGGGTGTTGCTGCGCGTGCCATACGGGAAAGCCGGCGAACCCTTGTCGGGCGTGTCCTTCGAGGAGTTCCCCGGCGGCACGCCGACCCACGACCACTTGCTCTGGGCGAACCCGGGGCTCGCGGTGGCGCTGCTGATCGCGCGCGCCTTCACGGCGCGGGGCTGGGCCTTCGAACCGGGCGACGAACGCGAGATCGGCGATCTGCCGGCGGTGACGTTGTTGATCGACGGCGAGAAGGCCTTGCAGCCGTGTGCGGAGCGATGGCTGGGAGAGCACGGCGCGCAGGCGATGCTCGACGCTGGGCTGATGCCGCTGGCGAGCCATCGGCATCGCAACGCCGTCACGCTGGCACGGCTGCAATCGATCGCCGCCCCGGCGCAGGCGCTGGCGGGTGCGTGGTCGGCGGGTTGACGCTGCACCAGCACGCCGGGGCGATCAGGTCACCGCCGTCAGCACATGGCGGCGCTGGACCAACTGGGCGCCGCGCCGGCTGAACTCGATCAAGGCGTCGCCGTCCGCCCCTTCGGCCAGGTAGGCGTCCAGCGGACCGAACAGGGTATCGAGCTCTTCCGGGGTGCAACTCGGCAGGTAGGCCCGCAACACCCGCGGGTCGTAGTAGCGGAAGACCAGGCGCCGGCCCTCCTCGTCCTGCACCTCGAGGAACCGACGCAGGTGATGCCGCAGGTTCGACGGGTCGTCGATCTTCACGAACACGCCCCATGCCCGCCCCCAGCCCGCGTCGATCAGGCGCTGCGTCAGCCGATGATCCGGCAACAGTTCCACCAGCTGGGGTGCGACGCGTTCCAGCTCGCGCGGCAGCGCACCGCTGTACAGGCACCTGAACTCGAGCCGGGACTCCTGCAGCGCCGGATAGATCTGTGGATCGCGCGCGCAGTCCAGCACCGCCCAGACGCCGGATCGTGACGTCGGCGACGACTCCGGCCACAGGACCTGCTTGATCTGCGCTCGCTGCTCGGGGGTCGTCGGCATCACGCACCCTCAAGACGTCGGCGGGGCCGGCGCCGCATCACGCGGCGCTGCCGAGGCCTTGGCGCATTCCTCGCAGAACGGGGTGCCATCGCGCGCGGCCTGGGTCAGCGCCGCCACCATCGCGGCGGCATCGAGATCGCTGCCGAAGGTCGAGTCCGGCGCGATCGGCGGCGCTGCGGCCGCCGCACGGGCCGGAGCCGGCGGGCGCAATGGGGCCGCCGCGAGGCCCTGCTTGCGGACCGCGGCCAGCGGCAAGCGCGGCGGCGGGCTGCCGGCCGGCCGCAGCGCGCCGCGCGCCAGTGCCGCCGCAACGACGGACACGGCCTCGTGCTCGGCGCGTTGCGGCAGCGGGACGCCGTCGTCGACCTCCAGCGCCCAGGCGCGCAGCCGGATCTGCTCGCCATCGTCGAGCAGTGCGGGTGCCACCCGATCCTGCGCCGCCACGTCGTCGCCGTGCATGACCGCGGGCGGGCCGGCGCCCGCGGCATGCCACCGGCACAGCGCCTGCATGCCAAGGGAGACGACTGCCCGGTTCGCCACACTGACGCTCGGCTACTGAACGAAGGCCCGCAAGCGCTGCAGCGAGGCGTCGAGTTCACGCGCCGTCACCCGCACCTCGTTGCAATGGTGGCTTGCGTGGGCCAGCGCGGTGTCGACCCTGCGCGCCGCGAGCGCCCTCGAGTCGGACTCGCCGTTCGGCACTGCTGCTCGAGTTTCGAGGGAGGTCGCACGGGCCGACATCGCGTCACACTACCGACCAGACGGACTTGGCCAGCGACCAGGCACTGTTGCCATGCTCGTGGAACTTGTGCTTGAGCCGGGTCTTGCGGCTCGCGCCCTCCGACAAGCTGTAGTGGTGGATCTTGAGCGCGTTGGGACCCACCGACGCCGACAGCGCGTCACTCTCCACCAGGCTCGAGATCCACTTGAACTTCTCGCCGTTCGGGCCGGTCCACTTCACCTTGACGGGGCAGTCCTTCACGTAGGCAGCCGCGGCCTGACGCACCTTCAGCAGCTTGACGGACGCCGCCTGAAAGTCGGTGCTCGAGACCTGACGCGAGGGTTGACCGAACATCGCGAGCGCGGTCGTGGCGCCGCCGCCGGCCGACAGCCCGACGAGGAAGTAGGCGCCCAGCAGCGGGCACCCGGCGATCCACGCCCGGAAGTCCAGATCGTGCGGTGCCGCGCCCTCGCGCACCCAGTCGCGGCACTGGTGCACGCTCTTGCGGAAGACCAGGCTGTAGACGAGCTGGTAGACGAAGCCCACGACCACCTCGACGAGTGCCGTGACGACCTGCACGACGGTCATCGCACCCATCGAAAGCACCTCGGTCACGACCATCGCGGTGTCCTTGACCAGCCGGTAGGCCAGGTTCGTCACGGTCTTGGCCGTTTCGATCTTCAACAGCGTCTCGAAGGCGTTCAAGGCGGTGGCGGCATCCGAACCCTCCTGGATCATCGACTGCGCGGCAGTGACGCGCTGAAACGAGTTGCTGGCCAGACGCAGCTGCACCGCGCCCCTGGCGGTGGCGTCCACCGCCTCCTTCAGCGGGCCCAGCAAGGGCACGGCCTTGGACATCACGCCGTCCTTGAACAGGTAGAACTTCAGGATGCCGAGCACGACGTTGACGCCGAGCCCCGCTGCCTTCAGCACGTTCTCGACGCGTTCGTCGGCCTTCAGGCTCTCGCCCGACTTCATCAGGCAGAGGTTGATGATCTTGCCGGCCGTGGTGGACTCGAGCTGGCCGGCGCTGGTCTGGTTGTTCTGGGCGCCGGTCTCCCACCCGCCGCCGTAGTTCGTGTGGCCGAGGGTGATGGCCATCGACGACGCGGCATCCAGTTGGTCGAACGCGAACGAGGCCCAGTCGACGTTCATCGCCGCGATCATCTCGACCGAGATCTTGGTGGCTTCGAATCGCTTCGCGCGCAACAGGTTGACGGTGGCGTCGTCCAGGTCGGCCACATAGGTGGCGCCGGCATTCGCGTCGGGCCACTGGGCCGGTTTGCCCGCCAGCGCACGGACGTCGGTGACGAGCTTCTGCACCGCACCCGACTTGTTGCGCACGCCCTTCAACAGCGCTGCGTAGCCGCCCGCCTGGCCCGCCAACGGCTTCTCGGCACACCACTGCTCGAGGGCGCCGACGAGGCCTGCCAGGTTCGGAGCCGACCCGTTGCTGCGGTAGGCGTCGAACGCGTCGTCGACGGCCTGCAATGCGTGGCTGCGCGTGTGCCCCGGAGCGAACGTGCGCAACTTCCATTCCCTGCTGGTCAACATGGCGTGCTCCTGCGCTCCCTCTCCGCGATCGAACCCATGGTCCCGTCGATCGGCTCGCGGCTCGAGCCAGCCGGGCTTGCGGGACGCGATGACGCGTTACATTCGCCGGCGGAGTGTGGCGGGTTCGCACGGGCTCGGCAAGCGGCGGCAAGCGTGCACCGGCGACCTTCCTCAATCGCGCACGGGCAGCGCCACGATGCCGGCCACGGTGATGACCGCCAGGGCCGTGATCTTGTTGTCCAGCATCAGCTTGTCGCGCGTCCACTGATCCTGCCGACGCCGGATCGCAATGACACCCTCGATTCGCCCGGCCCCCGACGCCTCGGGATGCACTGCCTTCAGCGCGTCGCACCCGTAGTTGTTGCAGGCCTCGGAACGCATGTCCCGCGGCAGCGTACAGCCTTTGCTGCTGTGATTGATGCACGAGCCTGCCTCGGTGTGGTCAGCCAGGCGGTCCAGGAACGCTGCCAGCACCTCGGCCGGCCCAAGCGCCGGATGTCGGGCCATGAAGCGCCGCAGGACGCCCGCCGTCAGGTAGGCCGTGTCGCCACCGCGCACGCAGCACCCCCCACCACACAGTG
>JBDTUO010000066.1:0-10273 GCA_040007675.1 Rubrivivax sp. | reverse complement strand
CCACAGCGCGGTGGCCGAGCCCTGCCAGGTGTCGCCGCCGTCGAGCAGCAGCGCCCCCGGGCGGTCGGCCTTCAGGCGCTTGACCAGCGTCGCCAGGTGCGCGAAGCCGCCGACCTTGCCGTAGCGGCGCGACGCCAGTTCGAAGTCGAGAAACGTCGTCGCGTGGGCGAGCGCGCTGCCCGCCGGCACGCCGGCACGCTTGAGCAGGTGTTCGCCGACGAGGTGCGGCAGCTGCCCGGCCATGTCGTCGACGCCGAGGTTGACGCTCGGCTCGCGGAATCGGATCGGCCGCAGCTGCGCGTGGCAGTCGGTCATGTGCAGCAGGCTCACCTGCCCGGGCCCGCGGCCGAGCGGCGGCAGCTCGTACAGCGCCGCCTCGGCGGCGGCCGCGTCAGCGTCGGCCCAGCGCCCGAGGCCCATGCCGGCGACGCTGCTGGCCGCCAGTACCTGCAGGAACTCGCGCTTGCTCAGGCTCATGTTGAATCAGTATCGGCTGATATTCGAGTGCGGAAAAAGCCCGCCGAGGCGGGCTTTCGGTGCGTCACTGGTTGACCGGCGAACGCGGGTCGAGCAACAGCGCCATCAGGTCGCGGATCTGGTTCTGCGTCAGCAGATGGTGCTGACCGAAGCGCGGCATGTTCGAGCACGCCGCATAGGCCTTGCTGTTCCACAGCTTGCCCCAGGTGTACTGGATCACCGGCGCGGCGGCGGGGTCGCTCGAGCTCTTGACGCCGCGCAGCTTGCCGTAGTTCCACAGGCTCGGGCCGATGGTGCCGTAGGACACTTCCTTCTGGTCGATCTGGTGGCAGTTGTAGCAGTTGCCGCCGTTGGTCTCGGGGTCGGCCGACTTGTCGGTCCAGGTCATGCCGCGGCCGCTCTGCGCCAGCTTCTCGCCGGCCTTCCAGTCACCGAGGTAGATGCCGTCGTCGGGCCACTTCATGGTGCGCAGCGCATCGGCCTCGATGCGCTTGGCGACGGCCTCGGTCGGCGGCTGGTCGGACGAACACGCGGCCTGGCCGAGGTCCTGGTCGAGGCGATCGACGGTGGCGATGCCCTGGTCGCGGAACGACGATTTCATCATCGCCTGCGTCTGGCGGTCGAGGTCCTGCGGGTTCGGGGCGCTGGCGCAGCCGACGACGGTCACGACCGCGGCCAGGGTGACGCTCAGCAGTGCCGCAGCGCGGGAAACAAGGGGGTTGTTCATCGGGTCGGGCTCCGGGTTCAGCGCTTGATGGCGGGCACGGCAGACACCGCGCCCTTGGCGTTGACGCCCATGTAGCTGCCGAGCGCGATCGTGACGTCGGAGCCGAAGCCCGGGTACGGGAATCGCTGCTGGCGATAACAGTCGTTCAGGCGCAACTGCATGCTCCACATCTGACCGTTGCTGACGCGGTAGGCCGGCCAGGCGGCGAAGCCGATGCCGTCGCCCGGGTTCTTCGTCAGGTTCGGCAGGTCCTGCAGCCGCACGCGCTTGCCGTCCTCGCCATGGCAGGACGCGCACGAGAAGTCGTGCGTGCCGCCGCGGTAGAAAAAGGCCCGCTTGCCGAGTTCGTAGGAGCGGCGCTCTTCGGCATGACCCTGCGGCAGCGCGAACTTCATGCCGCGCGACTGCCCCCCGACCCAGGTCGCGAGCGCCGTGACGTTGGCCATCTCGCCCTTGCCGAACGGGGTCTTGGCGATCGCGGCGGCGTCGAGGCCCTGCAGCGTCGACATGCACGTCACGAGGCGCGATTCCAGGTCCTGCACACGGCCGGTGTCCGGGAAGTAGCGCGGCAGTTCGACGAAGGCGCCCTTGACGACGCCCGGCCCCTTGCCCAGGTCGCACTTTTCGAGCGACGCGTTCTTCGGCCCGCGCACCTTCTTCCAGAGCTCCTCGCCCTTGGCCTCGAACAACTCGGCCGGGTTGCCGTCTTCCAGCATCCGGCGGTACTCGGCGATGCCCTCGGCGGTCGACTTCTGGGCCCAGGCGGGCGCGACCGACAGCGCCAGCAGCACGGTCGCCGCGCTCGTGGTGGCCGCGGCGGCCAGCGGGTGAAGGGGGCGTCGTCGTGTCATCGTCGCAGGTCTCCTCGAATCTTTATCTTGGTTGAATTGCCTTGGCCAGGCGCGCCGCCCTCGGTCGCGCCGCGCTCGCGTCAGCAGGTCAGGACACGGTGGCGTCGTCGCTGCGCTTCTCGCCGCGGTTGTCGACCCACGAGACGGTGATCTTGTCGCCCGCCTTCGCGCCCTTGACCTCGAGCTGCATGAACGGATTCTTCGCCACCGAGGGGCCCCACCAGGCCTTCATCACCGGCGCGCCGTTGAGCGCGACGTCCACCTCGTTGATGAACCAGGCGGGGATGACCTTGCCGGCCGAGTCCTTGCGTTGGCCGGTCTCCATCTCGTGACTCATCAGCACGCGAACGGTGGCCTTGCCGCCGGCGGCCTGGGCGCGGATGCGCATCGGATCGGGCATGTCGTGTCTCTCCTGTTTGATTCGGTCAGTCAGTCGGTGAGGGGGTGCGATCAGCCGCCGCAGCCACCGAGCGTGACCTTGATTTCCTTGGCCGCGTAGAGCACCTTGCCGTCGGCCGTCATCGCGACGGCGTAGACGTTCGACGACTGGCCCATCTTGACGCGCGTGCTGACGCTCGGCTCGATCTTGTCGCTCAGCTCGAAGATCGCCGCCAGCGCGTTGGGGTTCTTCTCGACCAGCAGCAGCAGCTTGTTCGCGCCGGCCACCGTGGTGGCCGCGCCGACCGGCACGACGGCGCCGTTCTCGGCGATGTCGGGGCCAGTGATCGAGACGTCCTTGCTCTCGACCGGCGCGCTGCCACCGAGGGCCTTGACGACCTCGGCCACGCTCTTGGCCGCGAACGCGCCCTCGTTCCACGCGGCCTGCGCCGCGCTCGGCAGCAGCCCGGCGCCGGCCAGCAGCGTCGCGACCGTGGCGCTGTGGGCGAGCATCTCTCGTCGTGTTTGCATCATTCACTCCTTATATAGGGATCTTCAAGCAATCGCCGGGGGCCAGGCACCGGGCATACCCTCGACGCCTTCGCTGCGCCCGCGTCAGCGTGACGCGCCGTCGGCCAGCCAGCGCGCGATGCGCTGCAGGTCGGCGTCGGGCAGGGTCTGCGGCGGCATCATCACCGCGCCCCAGGCACCGCTGCCGCCGCTGCGGATGCGTGCCGCCAGCACCGCCTCGCGGTCCGGTTGATCGGCGTATTTTCGGGCCACCGCGGCAAAGCCCGGCCCCAGCAGGGACTTCTGGTCCATGCCATGGCAGGCGGTGCACAGGTGTTGCTGCAGCAGCGCCGTCGGCGCCGCGCTGGCCGTGGGAAGCGGCGTGGCGACCGGTGCCGCCGCTGCTGAGGGCGCGCCGGGCGCGTGGCTGGTGTCGGCGCCGCGTTGTGCACCGACGCTGCGGTTCTGCGCGGCCAGGTTGCCGTGCGAGTTGCGCGCGAACGCCGGCAGCTCCGAGCGCACGGTGGACGGCGCCGCGCAATCGTGCATGCAGGCCGTCGCGCGCACGTCGGGCACGCCGCCGTTGCCCAGCCCCTTGCCCGGCCACAGGCCATGGTCGGTGCGCATGCCGTCGCGGTTCGGCAGCCGCGCCTGCGCGTCGGCCATCGTCGTGTTCGACAGCGTGAAGTTTTCCGGCAGCACGCCGCCGAGGTTCAGCAGGTAGGCGGTGACGGCGTAGACCTCGTTCACCGACAGCGACTTCGGCGCGTTCCACGGCATCGCGCGCCGGATGTAGTCCCACAGCGAGGCCACTGACGACAGCTTCATCAGCGTCGTCCGGCCGGGGTAGCCGCCGTTGGCGAGCGTCGCGACGCGGCCGCGCTGCACGTCATCGGCGGTGGTGCCGCCGACGAGCGGGTTGAACACCTCGTTGCTCTCGCCGAACACGCCGTGGCAGGACGCGCACTGCGCCTCCCAGATCACCATGCCCTGCGCGACCGTGCCCGAGCCCGGTGGCAGGCCCTTGAAGTCGGGCCGCACGTCGATGTCCCAGGCCGCGAGTTCCGGCGCCGTTGCCGCGCGGCCGATGCCGGGGTAGGCATCGGGCGCGGCCGCGCCGGCGGCACGCGCGAGGCCGGCGGCCAGCAGCAGCGCCAGCATCAGCCGCCCTGCCACCGTGCGCGGGCGCGCACGCCCCTCAGCCGAGCTGGACATTGCGCACCTCGCCGCTTTCCTGCACCAGCCAGGTCTGGACCGCGTTGTTGTGATAGATCGATCGCGTGCCCCGCACTGCGCGCAGTTGCGCGGTGCTGGGCTGCACGTAGCCGGTCTCGTCGATCGCGCGCGACTGCAGCAGTGCCGGCTTGCCGTCCCAGACCCAGTCGGCGTGGAAGCGCGTCAGGCAGCGGTCGAGCACCGGCGTCTCGAGCCGCGCGCTGCGCCAGTTGCGCCCGCCGTCGACCGAGACATCGACCCGCTTGATCTTGCCGCGCCCCGACCACGCGAGGCCGTTGAGGTCGTAGTAGCCACGATCGAGCAGCACCTGGCCGCCGGACGGCGTCGTCAGCACGCTCTTGCATTCCTGCGTGCTGGTGTACTGGCGGTGGCGCCCGTCGGGCATCAGGTCGACGTAGTGCACGACCTCGTCCTTGGTGCCGTAGGGCTGGTCACCGACTTCGATCCGGCGCAGGTACTTGACCCAGCTCACGCCCTGCACGCCGGGCACGATCAGGCGCAGCGGATAACCGTTCTCGGGCCGCAGCATCTCGCCGTTCTGGCCGTAGGCGACC
This sequence comes from Rubrivivax sp., assembly GCA_040007675.1. Taxonomy (GTDB): domain Bacteria; phylum Pseudomonadota; class Gammaproteobacteria; order Burkholderiales; family Burkholderiaceae_C; genus Rubrivivax. The sequence goes on along the minus strand of JBDTUO010000066.1, from coordinate 5,540 downwards.
AGCACCTGCCCGCTCTCGACCAGCTCCATCGGGATCGTGCGCGTCATCGACGAGCCGTCGGCGCCTTCGGCCAGCACGTAGCGGCCGCGCTTGAAGTCGGCGCCCGCGCGTTCGAGCAGCAGCCGCAGCGGCACGCCGGTGAACTCGCTGCAGCTGAGCATGCCGTGCGTGTACTGGCAGGTCGGCACCGCGACGTTGCCCCACTCCATGCCGGTGTTGGCGCCGCACTCGATGAAGTGGAAGCGGCTCGTCGAAGGCAGCCGCATCAGCTCGTCCAGCGTGAACACGAGCGGCGACTTGACGATCTTCTGGTCCGAGCCGTTGACCATCAGCCGGTGTTTCGACGGGTCGATGTCCCACCAGCCCTGGTGATGGCGCTCGAAGTGCAGGCCGCTCGGCGTCACGATGCCGAACAGGCTCTGCAGCGGCGCGAAGGACACGCTCGCCTGCCGCGTCTGCGTCAGACCGGGGCTCTGCCGGCGCTGCACGTTGGCCTCGTACTTCGACGGCCGGCCGTAGCCGTCGGTCACCACCGGCTGGCCGAGGCCGACCGTGTGTGGCGGCGGGGTCAGGATGTTCGGGTCGCCGCCGGCGGAAGGCACCGGGTTGGCCTGCGCCCGCGCCGCCGGCAGCGCCGCGCCGGCCGCCGCCGCCGCAAACGCGCTGCGGATGAAGTCGCGCCGGCCCCGCCGCGCCTCGTCGTGCACGGCCTGCACGGCGTCGCGGTTCAGGAAGCCTTCGGGCGCCTGGCGTACGCGGCCGGGCACGGCGGGCGAGTCGGTCACAACGGTGTCCCCTGTCGGCCGGTCAGCCCGAGGGGCCGCCGCCGTGATCATTCGAATAGAACATACAGATATAAGCAATTACCAATATACAAGTCAGGGCGCGTTGCGGCAGGCGGGATAACCCTCGTCAGGACCTCAGGCGGGGCCGACGATCGATGCCGTCGCGACGAGTTCGTCGAACAGCGCCATCGACACCGCGCCCGACACCGAGAAGGGGTCCAGCGTCGCCCCTTCGGAGTACTTCAGCAGCAGCGCGCGGTTCAGCCGCGCGAGGTTGACCTGCCCCATGGACCAGCCGGCGAAGCGACGCTCGCCGATCTCCTGGTAGCTCATCAGCTCGACCTGCGTGTGGCGCGGGTCGGCGACGATGCGGGCGTACAGCGCGTTGACCGGACCGCGGCCGCCTTCGAGCACCTGCAGGAAGATGCCCTCGGAGAAGCACAGCACGCCGGTGACGCCGAGCGCGGGGTTGTGCGCCTTGGATCGGCGCAGGATCGCGGTCAGCGCGCCCTGGTCGATGCTGGGGACGGCGCGGCTGGCGTACATCAGGCGGACGAGCATGGCGGCAGCTCCGTGGGGTGGTTCGCTGAGCGAGGTCGCGAGGTCGCGGGGTCGCAAGGTGACGGGGTGACGAGACAGCGCGGCGCGCGTCAGCCGGTCCTGCGCGCGAGCAGGGCGAGGAATTCGCGCCGCAGGGTCGAGTCCTTCAGGAACGCCCCGCGCATCACGCTGTTGACCATCGCGGTGTCGGTGTCCTTGACGCCGCGCCAGTGCATGCAGAAGTGGTCGGCCTCCATCACGATCGCCAGCCCGTCCGGCTGCACGCGCTGCTGCAGCTCGTTGGCCAGCATCGTCACCGCCTCCTCCTGGATCTGCGGCCGGCTCATCACCCAGTCGCAGATGCGCACGTACTTCGACAGCCCGATCAGGTTCGAATGTTCGTTCGGCAGCAGGCCGATCCAGACCTTGCCGAAGATCGGGCACAGGTGGTGGCTGCAGGCACTGCGCACCGTGACCGGCCCGACGATCATCAGCTCGTTCAGGCGCTCGACGTTCGGGAACTCGGTCACCGTCGGGGGTGCGTGGTAGCGGCCGCGGAATACCTCCTCGAGGTACATCTTCGCGACCCGCTTCGCTGTTTCCTGCGTGTTGTGGTCGCTGTCGGTGTCGATCACCAGTGCGCGCAGCACGGTCTGCAGGCCCGCTTCGACCTCGGTCTTCAGCTCGGCGAGCTCGCCGTCGCGCATGAACTCCGAGATGTTGTCGTTCGCGTGGTAGCGGCGGTCCGACCGCACGAGGCGGTAGCGGATGCGCTCGGAGGCCGGCAGCCGCGCCAGTTCCTCCTCGCTGCGGAAGATCGCCCCGGCGGGCTCGGCCGCCGGGTGCAGCTCGGGTGTGGACATCGGTGGCTCCTGCGGTCGTGCCGGCGCATTGTGCACATGCACGAGCGGCGCGGCGTCGACGTCGCCTGCGCCCGTGCGCGCGGCGGGAAAGCCACCGGCCGTCGCGTGAACAGGCCCTAGACTGCCCGCGTGCCTGCGCCATCGCCGCCGTCCTCGCTGCCCCTGGCCCGCCTGCTCGACCTGGCGGCGGACGCGGTGCAGGCGGTGCTGGACGGCCGTTCGCTGAACGACGTGCTGGCGCAGGTGCCGTCCGACGCCCGGCCCGGCGTGCAGGCGCTGAGCTTTCACGCGCTGCGCTGGCTCGGCTCGGCGACCGTACTGCGCGAGCAGCTCGCGCCGCGTCCGCCGCCGCCCGCGGTCGACGCGCTGCTGCGCGTCGCGCTGGCGCTGCTGTGGCCGACCGGCGAGCCACCGCCCTACCCCGACCACACGCTGGTCGACCAGGCGGTGGCGAGTGCGCGCCGCCGCACGCCGGCCGCAGTGCCCTTCGTCAACGCGGTGCTGCGGCGCTTCGTGCGCGAACGCGAGGCGCTGGTGGCCGCGGTGCAGCAGCAGCCGCTCGGCGCCTTCAACCACCCGCCGTGGTGGATCGAGCGCCTGCGGCGCGACTGGCCGGCGCAGTGGACCGCGCTGCTCGCCGCCGCCAACCGCCACCCGCCGATGACGCTGCGCGTGAATGCGCGGCGCGGCAGTGGCGCCGCCTACGTCGCGCGACTCACGGCGCACGGCCATGCGGCACAGCTGCTCGCCGAGCCTGCCCTCGGCGGCCACGCGGTGCAGCTCGACCACCCCTGCCCGGTGCTGGCACTGCCCGGCTTCGACGACGGCGAGGTGTCGGTGCAGGACGCCGCGGCGCAGCGCGCGGCACCGCTGCTGCTGGGCGGCGGCCCAGCCGCACCCGACGTCGCGGCGCTGCCCCAGGGCGCGCGCGTGCTCGACGCTTGCGCCGCCCCGGGCGGCAAGACCGCGCACCTGCTGGAGCTGCGGCCCGACCTCGAGCTGCTCGCGCTCGACGCCGACGCGCAGCGCCTGACCCGCGTGCAGCAGACGCTGAACCGGCTGCGCCTCGGCGGCGCGACGCTCGCCGCGGCCGACGCGCGCACCCCGGCGGCCTGGTGGGACGGCCGGCCGTTCGATGCGGTCCTGCTCGACGCGCCCTGCAGCGCGTCGGGCATCGTGCGCCGCCACCCGGACGTGCGCTGGCTGCGCCGCCCGCAGGACCTCGACGCGATGGCCCGCACCCAGGACGCCCTACTCCAGGGGCTGTGGCCGCTGGTGGCACCGGGCGGACGGCTGCTGTACGCGACCTGCTCGATCTTTCGCGCTGAAGGCCCCGAGCGAATCGACGCTTTTTTGCAACGCCTGGCGCCCGGCGAGGCGCGCCCGGACCCTGCCGCGCCCGGGGCGCTGCTGCCCCTGGCCGACAATCAACCCAGCCCCGCCGAGCCTGGGCGCGGCCCCGCGCCCCAGGACGGCTTCTACTACGCCCTGCTGCACAAGACACGCTGAGCCGCCTGCCGATGCCCCGCCCGCCGCGACGACGCACCCCCCTGCGCCGCCGACGCCTGCTGCAGGCCCTGGCCCTGCTGCCGTGGGTGGGCGCTGGCGCGGTGCTACCGGGGCCGGCGCGCGCGCAGAGCGCGACGCTGCTGTCGCTGAACGCCTCGCGTGCAGAGGGCCAGGTGCTGCTCGAGTTTGCGGTCCGGCTGGCCCTGCCGCGGGTGGTCGAGGACGCGCTGCAGCGCGGCGTGCCGGTCTACTTCGTCGCCGAGGCCACGCTGTACCGGCGCCGCTGGTACTGGCGTGACGAACGCGTCGCGCGCGTGCGGCGCAGCTGGCGGCTGGCCTTCCAGCCGCTGACGTCGACCTGGCGTGTCAGCCTGGGCGCGCTGAGCCAGGCCCACGCGACTCTGCCCGAGGCGCTGGCCGCGGTCACCTCGTCGGGCGGCTGGCGGCTGGCCGACGTGGGGCAGCTCGAGCCCGGTGCGACCCACTACGTCGACTTCGAATACGAGCTCGACACGCGCCAGCTGCCGAGCCCGATGCAGATCGACCTCGGGGTGCGCAGCGAATGGACGCTGCGGGTCGAGCGCGAGATCCCGCTGCCGCCGGCGCCGTGAACAAGGCCGCGCGCTGGGCCTGGGGCGTGGCGCTGGTCGCCAGCACCGGCGCCGCGCTGGTGCTCGGCTTCGTGCTGTCGATCGCCACCAAGGGCGGCGGCACCTACGAGCGCAACTTCGTCTGGCTGTTCTGGGTCAACGCCGCGGTCGCGCTGCTGCTGCTGCTGGTGATCGGCGTCGCGGTCACGCGGCTGGCGCTGCGCCTGCGGCGCGGCAAGTTCGGCAGCCGGCTGCTGCTCAAGCTGGCCGGCATCTTCGCCGTCGTCGGCCTGCTGCCGGGGCTGGTGATCTACACGGTGTCGTACCAGTTCGTCTCGCGCAGCATCGAGGCCTGGTTCGACGTGCGCGTCGCCGGTGCGCTCGACGCCGGCCTCGGTCTCGGGCGCAGCACGCTCGACACGCTGCTGTCCGACGTCGCCAAGCAGACCCGGCTCGCGGCCGAGCGGCTCGGGGACCCGCGCGGCGCCGCGGTGCCGCTGTCGCTCGAGCGCCTGCGCGAGCAGCTCGGCGCACTCGAGGTCTCGCTGGTCGGCACCGGCGGGCAGGTCCTGATGACCGCCGGCGGCGTGGCGAGCGCCTTCACGGCCGAGCGGCCGAGCGCGCTGCTGCTGCGGCAGGCGCGCGAATCGGGCCTCGGCAGCCAGATCGACGGGCTGGACGACGACGGCACGCCGCTCGGCGGCCGGTCGCCGCGGCTGCGCGCGCTGGCCCCGCTGCCGAGCACCGACCTCAGCCTGCGCGCCGACGAGCGCCGCTACCTGCTGACCAGCGTGCCGGTGCCGCCGACGCTGGCGTCGAACGCGCTCGCGGTGCAGGCCGCGTACAGCGAGTACCAGCAGCGCGCGCTGGCGCGCGACGGGCTGCGCCGCATGTACATCGGCACGCTGACGCTGGCGCTGGTGCTGGCGGTGTTCGCGTCGGTGCTGCTGGCGATCCTGCTCGGCAACCAGCTCGTGCGCCCGCTGCTGCTGCTGGCCGACGGTGTGCGCCAGGTGGCGGCCGGCGACCTGACCGCCAAGCCGGTGTTCGCGTCGCGCGACGAGCTCGGCGGGCTGACGCGCAGCTTTGCCGACATGACACAGCAGCTCGCCGACGCGCGCGGCGCGGTCGAGCGCGCGGTGGCCCAGCTCGAAGGCGCGCGCACGCGGCTGCAGACCATCCTCGACAACCTGACCGCCGGCGTGATCGTGTTCGACGGCGACGGTCGCATCGACACCGCGAACCCGGGCGCC
>JBDTUO010000065.1:0-10387 GCA_040007675.1 Rubrivivax sp. | reverse complement strand
TTCGGCCTCGACCGGCTGGTCACGCTGATGACGAAGGCCGAGTCGATCCGCGACGTGATCGCGTTCCCGAAGACGCAGCGCGCGCAATGCCTGTTGACCGGCGCCCCGAGCGCGGTCGACGAGGACCAGCTGCGCGAGCTGCACATCCGGCTGCGCAACCCGGCGGTCGCCGCCTGAGCGCCGGCGGCCCCACCCACGCGCCCACGCGCCTTCGCCGTGTGTGGGCAGTGGGTCGGGTCTGCCCGAGGCGCTGCCTAGAATCGGTTCCCCCGCTGCCTGCCCGCCATTGATGCCTGCGCCCATCGACGACCCTACCCGCGACCGCGAAGCCGGCTCGCGCGACGCCACGCTGGACCTCACGCGCATCGACGACGTGCGCATCGGTGCGGTGCGGCCGCTGGTGTCGCCCGCAGTGCTGCTCGAGGACCTGCCGATGACGGCCGAGGTCGAGCAGCTCGTCGAGACGACGCGCGACGCGATCGGCGCCGTGCTGCACGGCCGCGATGACCGGCTCGTCGCCGTCGTCGGCCCGTGCTCGATCCACGAGCACGGCGCGGCAATGGACTATGCGCGTCGACTCGAGCCGGTGGCCGATGCGCTGCGCGGCGAGCTGATCGTCGTCATGCGGGTGTACTTCGAGAAGCCGCGCACGACGGTCGGATGGAAGGGCTACATCAATGACCCGCGGCTGGATGGCAGCTTCCGCATCAACGAGGGCCTGCGCCGCGCGCGCGAGCTGCTGCTGGCGGTGAACGCGCTCGGACTGCCCGCCGGCACCGAGTTTCTCGATCTGCTGAGCCCGCAGTACCTGTCGGACCTGATCGCCTGGGGCGCCATCGGCGCCCGCACGACCGAAAGCCAGAGCCACCGCCAGCTCGCCAGCGGCCTGAGCTGCCCGGTCGGATTCAAGAACGGCACCGACGGCGGCGTGCAGGTCGCGGCCGACGCGGTGCTCGCCGCCGCCGCGCCGCATGCCTTCATGGGCATGACCAAGATGGGCATGGCGGCGATCTTCGAGACGCGCGGCAACCCGGACGGCCACGTGATCCTGCGCGGCGGCAAGGTCCCGAACTACGACGCCGCGGGCGTCGACGACGCCTGCGCCGCGCTGCGCCGCGCCGGTTTGAGCGAGCAGGTGCTGGTCGACTGCTCGCACGCCAACAGCGCCAAGCAGCCGCGCCGCCAGCTCGATGTCGCGACAGACCTCGCGGCGCGCATCGCGGCGGGCGACCGTCGCATCGTCGGCGTGATGGTAGAGAGCCACCTGCACGAGGGCCGCCAGGACCTGGTGCCGGGCACGCCGCTGGCGCCCGGGGTGTCGATCACCGACGCCTGCCTCGGCTGGTCCGACACCGAGCCGCTGCTGCAGCGGCTGGCCGACGCCGTGCGGGCGCGGCGCCGCGCCCGCCCGTGACTGCGCCGCGCCCGGCCAAGATACCGCGCTCGGTGCTCGTCGTCGTGCACACCGTGCCGGACCTCGAGGTGCTGCTGATCGAACGCGCCGACCGGCCCGGCTTCTGGCAGAGCGTGACCGGCTCGCTCGACCATGCCGACGAGCCGCTGGCCGCGACCGCGCGGCGCGAGGTCGCCGAGGAGACGGGCATCACCGGCGGCACGCTGCGCGACTGGGGGCTGGCCAACGTGTACGAGATCTATCCGACCTGGCGCCACCGCTACGCGGCCGGCGTGACGCACAACACCGAGCACGTGTTCGGTCTCGGCGTCGCACCCGGCACGGCGGTGCGGCTGAACCCGCGCGAACACCTGCACCACGCCTGGCTGCCCTGGCGCGAGGCGGCCGACCGCTGCTTCTCGCCCAGCAATGCGGAGGCGATCCTGCTGCTGCCGCGCCTGCACGCCGAGCCCGGCGCAGACCCCGCCGCCGCATGACCGGCCACCATCCGCTCAACAGCTCGCTGCTGCCGCCGGCCGCGACGACGCTGTCCGGCGACGGCGTGCTGCGCGTGGCGACGTACAACATCCACAAGGGTGTGCGCGGCATCGGGATGGCCAAGCGGCTCGAGATCCACAACCTCGGCCTCGCGGTCGAGGCGCTCGATGCCGACCTCGTGTTCCTGCAGGAAGTGCGGCTGTTCCATGCGCGTGAGGCGCGCCACTTTGCCCGCACCCACCTGGGCTGGCCGACGCAGGGCCAGGCCGACTTCCTGGCGCCTGAGGGCTACGACGTCGCCTACCGCACCAATGCCGTCACGCGCCACGGCGAGCACGGCAACGCGCTGCTGTCGCGCTGGCCGATCGGCGACTGCCGCCACCACGACGTCAGCGACCACCGTTTCGAGCAGCGCGGGCTGCTGCACGTGCCGGTGCAGTGGCAGGGCACGACGGTGCACGCGGTCGTCGCGCACTTCGGCCTCGTGCATTCGAGCCGGCTGCGCCAGGTGCAGCGGCTGGCGTCGTTCATCGAGCACCACGTCGCCGCCGGCGAGCCGCTGATCGTGGCCGGCGACTTCAACGACTGGGGCGAGAAGCTCGACGCCCCGATGGCGGCGATCGGCCTGCGGCGGGCCCGCGCGCAAGACCGGCGCGAGGCACCGACCTTTCCGTCGCGCGTGCCGGTGTTCGCCCTCGACCGCTTTTACACCCGCGGCCTGCGCTGCCGCACGACCCTGGTGCCTCGCGGCAGCGGCTGGGCGCGCATGTCGGACCACCTGCCGCTGGTGGCGGAGCTGGAGGCGGACTAGTGGCCCGCCGCCGCGAACGGCCCTGGTTCGAGGTGCCGCGCGCGCGCTGGGCGGGCGGCAACCAGGTGCGGCTGCTGCAGGGCGGCGACGAGTTGTTCCCGGCGATGGTCGCCGCGCTCGACGCCGCCACGCAGGAGGTCTGGCTCGCGACCTACATCTTCGAGCCCGACGTCGCCGGCCGGTCCATCACGACCGCGCTGGTCGCCGCGGTGCAGCGCGGCGTTGCGGTGCACGTCGTCGTCGACGGCTTCGGCGCCCTGCGCGTGCTCGGCGCGCTGCGCGAGCGGCTGCTCGATGCCGGCGTGCAGCTCGAGGTCTTCCGGCCGATCGACCGCTGGTGGCGCTGGCTGCAGCCGGGCCAGTTGCGGCGGCTGCACCAGAAGCTGTGCGTCGTCGACGCCCGCGTCGCCTTCGTCGGCGGCATCAACCTGATCGACGACCGCTTCGACCAGATGCACGGCTGGAGCGACGCGCCGCGGCTGGACTACGCGGTCGAACTGCAAGGGCCGGTGGCGGCCAGCGTGCGCCATGCGGCGCGCGCGATGTGGGGGCGCGCGCACCTGACCGACAGCTGGCGCGAGGAACTCGCGCGGGCAGCGCGCAGCGAGCGGCCGATGCAGCGCACGCTCGATTTCCTGCGCGACCTGCGCACCAGCGGCGAACGCACGATCACGCCGGCCAGCGACGATCCGGTGCGCGCGGCCTTCGTCGTGCGCGACAACTTCCGCCAGCGCCGCTCGATCGAGGGCCGCTACATCGAGGCGATGCGCCAGGCGCGCAGCGAGATCGACCTGGCCTGCCCGTACTTTTATCCGGGGCGCGCCTTCCGCCGCACGCTGCGCCAGGCAGCGCAGCGCGGCGTCAAGGTGCGGCTGCTGCTGCAGGGCAAGGTCGACTACCCGATCGCGGCGCTCGCTGCGCGCGTGCTGTACGACGAAATGCGGGCCCGCGGCGTGCGCATCTTCGAGTACACGCCGGCTTTCCTGCACGCCAAGGTCGCGCGCGTCGACGACGACTGGGCCACCGTCGGCAGCTCGAACATCGACCCGCTGTCGCTGCTGCTGAACCTGGAGGCCAACGTCGTCGTGCGGGACCGCGACTTCGCCTGCGCGCTCGCCGCGCGGCTCGACCAGGCCTTTGCCGCGGCGACCGAGATCACCGCGCCGCAGCCGCTGCCGGGCTGGCGGCTGTGGGTGCGGCGCGGCTTCATCGCCTGGGCCGCGGCGCTGTACCTTCGGGTGGCCGGCGTCACCGGCCGCTACTGACCGGCAACACTGCCGAGGGGAGATCCCATGCCATCGTCGCGCCCCCCAGGGAAGGCCGCCGCGCCACGCCGCTCGAAAGCGGCCGCCGGCCGCGCTTCGCCGACCGACGCGCTGCGCCCGCAGGGCGTGCTCGAGCCCGCACAGCCGCCCGCGCTCAAAAAGCGCGCCGCCCGCCGCGCGGTCCGCGGCAGCGGTCCGATCGCGATCGACCTCGCGCTGCAAGGCGGCGGCGCCCATGGCGCCTTCACCTGGGGTGTGCTGGACCGGCTGCTGGAGAACGAATCGATCGCCTTCGACGGCGTCAGCGGCACCAGCGCCGGTGCGTTGAACGCCGCGGTGCTCGCCACCGGCTGGGCCGACGGCGGGCGCGCCGGAGCGCGTGCCGCGCTGCACGCGTTCTGGCGCGACGTCGGCGGCAGCGGCAGTGGCTGCTTCGGCGAGGTGTCGATCGACCCGTGGGCGGCGTTCACGCACTTCAGCCCGCTGCCGCTGGAGCAACCGCTGGCGGCGTTCAACCTCGACCAGAACCCGGGCTACGTCTGGCTGGCCGAGTTCCTGCGCCACGTCAGCCCCTACCAGTTCGGCGCCCACGGGCCCGAGCGCCTCGGCACGCTGGTGCGGGCACACGTGCGCGAGGACGCACTGCGGGGCGGGCCGCTGACGCTGTTCGTCACCGCCACGGCGGTGCAAACCGGTCGCCCGCGCGTGTTCACCGGCGACGCGCTGTCGATCGACGCGCTGCTCGCGTCGAGCTGCCTGCCCCAACTGTTCCGCGCCGTGTCGATCGACGGCGAGCCGTACTGGGATGGCGGCTACAGCGGCAACCCGGCGCTGTGGCCGCTGATCTACCAGACGGCGGCCACCGACCTGCTGCTCGTCAAGGTCAGCCCGCTGCAGCGCGCCGGCACGCCGGAGACGGCGGCCGAGATCGCCGATCGCGTCAATGAGATCACCTTCAACGCCGGGCTGGTGGCCGAGATGCGCGCGATCCACTTCGTGCAGCGGCTGCTCGCCGACGGCCGCGTCGACCCCGGCCACTACAAGGCGCTGCGCCTGCACATGGTGGCCGACGACGACGGCCTCGCGCCGCTCGGGACGTCGAGCAAGATGAACACCGACTGGCGCTTCCTGCAGCGCTTGCACACCATGGGCCGCGCCGCGGCCGAGCGCTGGCTGGGCGCCCACCGCGCCGATCTCGGCCGGCGCTCGACGCTCGACCTCGACACCACCTTCCTCGCCGGGCGCGATGTCTGAGCTGGTCGTGCAGCGCCCCGAGGGCCTGTACTGCCCGGCCGGCGACTTCCACATCGACCCGTGGCGGCCCGTCGCGCGCGCCGTCATCACGCACGCGCATGCCGACCACGCGCGACGCGGCCACGCGGCCTACCTGTCGCACGCCGACGGTGCCGGCGTGCTGCGCGCGCGCCTGGGCGACGGCATCGCGCTGCAGACGCTCGGCTATGGCGAGGCGGTCACGCTCGGCGGCGTGCGGCTCAGCCTGCACCCCGCCGGACACGTGCTGGGCTCGGCGCAGGTGCGACTCGAACACCGCGGCGAGGTCTGGGTGGTCTCGGGCGACTACTTCGTCGCCGGCGCGCTGCCGGCCGGTCGCGACCCGAACCCGACCTGCCCGCCGTTCGAACCGCAACGCTGCGACACCTTCGTGACCGAGTCGACCTTCGGGCTGCCGATCTACCGCTGGCGCGACCCGGCGCTGGTGTTCAGCGAGGTCAACGCCTGGTGGCAGGCGAATGCCGACGCCGGCCGCGCCAGCCTGCTGATGGCCTACAGCTTCGGCAAGGCCCAGCGCGTGCTGGCCGGCGTCGACCCGTCGATCGGGCCGATCGTGGTGCACGGCGCGGTGGCAACGATCAACGAAGCCTACCGTGCGGCCGGTGTCGCGCTGCCATCGACCACCACGCTCGATCAGGCGGTCGAAGCCGGCGCGTTAGCGCGCGCCCTCGTGGTCGCGCCACCGGCTGTGCACGGCAGCGCATGGTCGCGCCGGCTCGGGCCGGCCTTCGGCGACGCCTTCGCCAGTGGCTGGATGCAGCTGCGCGGCGCGCGTCGGCGGCGCGGGGTCGACCGCGGCTTCGTGCTGAGCGACCACGCCGACTGGCCGGGCCTGCAGCGCGCGATCGCCGCCACCGGCGCGCACCGCGTGATCGTGACCCACGGCTACGAGGCCGTGATGATGCGCTGGCTGAGCGATCAGGGTCTGCAGGCGGGGAGTTTCCAGACCGCCTACGGTGACGAGGAGGCACTGCCGGCGGTCGCGGTGGCCGATCCGACGTCGGCCGATTCGGTCGGCGAGCGCGTGTCCGAGGCCGACTGACCGGGGCGCCGCAGGAGCGGCGGAACGATCGAGAACTACGCCACGGACGTCAGCGCGCGGTCGGCAGCGTGCGCGCCACCAGCACCGTCTCCAGCCGACCGGCACCGGCCGGGTGCGTCGGCGGGCGCTCGACGATGCGGCGCACCACGCCGAGTCCGAGCGCTGGCGCCGTCCACACCGTTTCCATCTCGCCGAGCGAGTTCTGGATGCGCACGCGGTAGGTCGGGAAGCGTCCGGCCGGCACCACCACGTCCTCCTGCGCCTGGACCTCGAAGCGCAGCGCCAGCGGCAACGCGGGCCGGCCCGGCGCGCTGAGTGTGGTCGACGCATTCCAGGTCTGCCCGACCTCGAGCGGAAAGCGGTAGCCGACCGGTGGGTCGTAGCGGAAGCGCGGCGTGCCGTCCGGCGCCAGCGTCGCAAGCAGCGTGTAGGCCGTCGGGTCGTGCAGCTGGCTGCCGAGCTGCGGCGACACCGCGGCGTAGACCTCGCGGCCTTCCCAGCGCTGCCGGCCGTGGGTCCATTCGAAGTCCGTCGGGCCGCCGGCGAGGCTGCCGCTGCCGTTGCGCGAGAAGCGGGTCACGGTGCCCGCAGGCGGCTCGACGAAGACGCCGGGTGCCGCCGCCGGCGCCGGCGGGGGCAACGCGCAGCCCGCCCCGATGAGCAGCAGCGCTGCCGCCGCCATGCCCCCGAGGCGGCGGGCAGCGCGCACGGTGCGGCCGGTGGCGGCGGCACGGGTGGTCGGCAGGGCGGGCATCGGCGTTCTCCCTCGCGGCGGCGGCGAGCAGCGGGCGGCGAAAAAACCCACCGCTTCACGCGCGACCATAGCAGCCGGCGCACCCGCCCCGGGCTGGCCCGCCGCAGCGGGCGCCGGCAGAATCCGCACCATGGACTCGCTGACGCACTTGGCGCTCGGCGCCGCGGTCGGCGTCGCGGTGCTCGGCCGCCGCACGCCGGTGTGGAAGGCCGCGCTGGTCGGCGCCGTGTGCAACACGCTGCCGGACCTGGATGTGTTCATCGACCAGGGCGATCCGGTGTCGAACATGACGCTGCACCGCGCCGGCAGCCACGCGCTGTTCTGGCTCACGCTGGTGTCGGGCCCGATCGCCTGGTGCGCGGCGCGGCTGGCGCATGAACGTGATCGATTTCGCCGCTGGTGGCTCGCCGTGTGGCTTGCGCTCGTGACGCACCCGCTGCTGGATTCGTTGACGATCTACGGCACGCAGCTGCTGCTGCCGTACAGCGACGCGCCGGTCGGGCTCGGCAGCGTGTTCGTCATCGACCCGCTCGTCACGCTGCCGCTGGTGGTGGGGGTCGTCGCAGCGCTGCGCTGGCGGGCGCCCCGCGGCCTCGCGTGGAACCGCACCGGGCTGCTGCTGTGCGGCGCCTACCTCGCGTGGAGCGTCGCGGCGCAGGCCTGGGTGCGCGAGCGCGCGCTCGAGGCCTTGCTGGCGCAGGGCGTGTCGCGGCCGGCGCACCTGCTCGTGACGCCGGCGCCGTTCAGCACGCTGCTGTGGCGCGTGGTCGCGGTCACACGCGACGAGCGGCGCTACGTCGAGGGCTTTCGTTCGCTGCTCGACGCCGCCGACCAGCCGTGGCGCTTCGACACCTTCGACCGCGGGGCGCGCTTCCTGCCCGACGAACGTGCGCGCGGCTGGCACCTGCAGCGCATGCTGTGGTTCACGCGCGGGCTGTGGCGATTGCAGCGCTTGCCTGACGGTGACCTGGTGCTGACCGACCTGCGCATGGGCCAGGAGCCGGGCTACACGTTCGCGTTCCGCCTGCCGCCGCGCGGGTCCGCGCCCCTGCCGCAGAGCGTCGGCGGCCGGACCGACGTCGAGCGCGGCTTGCGCTGGCTGGCGCGGCGCACGTTCGGCGCCGACCTGCCGCCGCCGCGCTGATCCGCGGCGGCTTCATTCAGTCAGCCGCGCTGATCCGCGGCGGCGGCGCTCAGTTCGCCACGGGCGGATCGGTGGCGGGCGCGGCGCCGTCCTGCAGCGCGAGCTCCATCGTGCGCGTGCCGTCCACGGTGCGCGGCCCGACGCTGAACCCGAGCCGGCGTCCGAGCCCGAGCATGCGCTGGTTCTCGTTCAGCACCAGCGCGGTCAGGCGCTGGGTGCCGTGCGCGCGCAGGTAGTGGATCAGCTTGTGCATCAGCCGCGTGCCGAGTCCGGCGCCCTTGAGGTCGGAGCGCACGACGATGCCGAACTCTGCCGCCTCGTTGTCCGGATCGGCGGCGGCGCGCACGACGGCCAGCGTCTCCGGTTCGCCGTCGGCGCCGGTCGTCGTCGCGACGAATGCCATCTCGCGGTCGTAGTCGATCTGGGTCAGCCGCGCGAGCTCGCTGTGCTCGATGGTGCGGCGGCTGTAGAACACGCGCAGCCGCACGTCTTCGGGGTCGAGCCGCCGGAGGAACGCGAGGTGCGGGGCCTCGTCCTCCGGCCGGATCGGGCGCAGCGTGATCGTGCGGCCCTGCCAGTCGAACTGTTCCTCGAGCTGGCGCGGGTAGGGCCGGATCGCGAAGTGCCCGGCGCCGGCCGGGCGTGCGGCGCTGACCCGTACGCGCGCGTCGAGCGCGATCACGCCGTCGGCGTCGGCGAGCAGCGGGTTGATGTCGAGCTCGGCGATCTCCGGCACCTCGGCCAGCAGCCGGGACACGGTGATCAGCGTGCCCAGCAGCGCGCCCTCGTGGACCGGCGGCACGTCGCGGTAGCCGCGCAGCAGCTTCGCGACCCGGGTGCGGTCGACCAGCGCGCGCGCCAGCGGCAGGTTCAGCGGCGGCAGCGCGAGCGCACGGTCGGCCACCACCTCGACGGCGGTGCCGCCCTGACCGAACAGGATCACCGGCCCGAACTGCGCATCCACACTGGCGCCGACGATGAGTTCGTGCGCCCGCGCGCGTCGCACCATCTGCTGCACCGTGAAGCCGGCGATCGTGGCGTCCGGGCGGCGCGTGCGCACCCGCTCGAGCATCGCTGACGCGGCGCGTGCCACCTGATCGGCGTCGCCGAGGTCGAGCACGACGCCGCCGACGTCGCTCTTGTGCGAGAGCTCGGGCGACAGGATCTTCAGCGCCACCGGGAAGCCGATCGCCAGCGCCGTTTCGGCCGCCGCGACGGGCGTGGGCGCGCAGATGCGCGTCATCGCCACCGGCACGCCGCAGGCGGCCAGCAGCGTCTTCGCCTCGGGCTCGCTCAACCACTCGCGGCCCTCGGCCAGCACCGCGGCGACCTGCACCCGAACCGCGTCCAGGTCCATCGCGTCGGCCTCCGCGACCGCGGCCGGCGGGGTCTCGATCAGCTGCGCCTGGTTGCGCCGGTACTCGGCCAGCATCGCCACCGCCTGCACCGCCTGCTCGGGGGTGTCGTAGCAGCAGATGCCGGCGGCCTGGAAACGCTGGCGCGCGGCCGCCACCGCGGCGTCGCCGAGCCAGCAGCCGAGCACGCGCGCGGCCGCTGGCTGCAGCAGCGGCACCAGCGCGTCGGCGATCTCGAGGCTCGGCACGATCGCCGTGGGCGCGTGCATGACCAGCAGCAGCCCGCTCGCGGGATCGGCCAGCAGCGTCTGCAGCGCGCCGACGTAGCGCTCCACCGGGGCGTCGCCGATCAGGTCGACCGGGTTGGCATGCGACCAGGTCGACGGCAGCACGGCGTCGAGCGCGGCCCGCGTCGGCTCGCTCAGCGGTGCCAGCGCCAACCCGGCCGCAGCCACCGCATCGGCCGCCAGCACGCCGGCGCCACCGCCGTTGGTGACCACGGTCAGCGCCGGCGTCGCGGCGCCGATCGTGGACCCGCGCTCCAGGCGCGCCAGCGTCTCGGCGGCAGTGAAGAGCTGCTGCAGCGTGTCGACCCGCAACATGCCGGCGCGCCGGATCGCGGCGTCGAAGACCGCGTCCGATCCGGCCAGCGCGCCGGTGTGCGACGCGGCGGCCTGTTGCCCGGCGAGCGAGCGGCCGGCCTTGACGAGGATCACCGGCTTGTTGCGCGCCGCGGCGCGCGCGGCCGACATGAATTTGCGCGGCGCCTCGATCGATTCGATGTACAGCAGGATCGCCCGGGTGCGGGCATCCATCGCCAGCCAGTCGAGCA
>JBDTUO010000064.1:0-10484 GCA_040007675.1 Rubrivivax sp. | reverse complement strand
AGAACGCCGCGATGGAAGGCCGCAGCGTGATCCAGTGGGACAAGGACGACCTCGACGCGCTCGGGCTGCTGAAGGTCGACCTGCTCGCGCTGGGCATGCTGAGCGCGATCCGCCGCGCGCTGCAGTTCATCGGCGCCAAGCTCGGCGACCCGGGTTTCGTGATGCAGTCGGTGCCTCCAGAAGACACCGAAACCTACGACATGCTGTGCGCCGGCGACAGCGTGGGCACCTTCCAGGTCGAGAGCCGGGCGCAGATGAGCATGTTGCCGCGCCTGAAGCCACGCGAGTTCTACGACCTCGTGATCGAGGTCGCGATCGTGCGGCCGGGCCCGATCCAGGGCGGCATGGTGCATCCGTACCTGCGCCGCCGCAGCGGCGAGGAGCCGGTCGAGTACCCGAGCGCCGAAGTGCGCCAGGCGCTCGAACGCACGCTCGGCGTGCCGATCTTCCAGGAACAGGTGATGCAGCTCGCGATCCTGGCGGCCGACTTCACGCCCGGTGAAGCCGACCAACTGCGCCGCGCGATGGCGGCCTGGAAACGCAAGGGCGGGCTGGGCCCGTTCCACGAGCGGCTGGTCGGCCGCATGGTCGCCAAGGGCTACACGACCGAGTTCGCCGAACGCATCTTCAAGCAGATCGAGGGTTTCGGCGAATACGGCTTCCCGGAGAGCCACGCGGCGAGCTTCGCGCTGCTGGTCTACGTCAGCGCCTGGATCAAGCGCCATCACCCGGACGCCTTTCTCGCGGCGCTGCTGAACAGCCAGCCGATGGGCTTCTACGCGCCGGCGCAGCTGGTGCGCGACGCGCGTGAGCACGGCGTGATCGTGCGGCCGGTCGACATCTGCGACAGCGACTGGGAGACGACGCTCGAGGTCACCGTCGAGACGGGCGGCGACGCGGACGGCGACCACAACGACGACGGCCACGGCGCTCCGGCCACCGCGACGCTGCGCCCGGTCCGGCTGGGCTTCGGCCGCGTCGGCGGCTTTGCCGAAGACGCAGCGCAGCGCATCGTCGCCGCGCGCACCGCGGACGGCCCCTTCACCAGCGTCGAAGACCTGGCGCGTCGTGCGCGGCTGGACGCCCGTGCGCTGGCCCAGCTCGCCGGCGCCGGCGCGCTGCGGGCGCTGGCGGGTCATCGCCACCAGGCCGCGTGGGCGGTGGCCGGCGTCGACACGCGCACCACCGCGCTGCTGGCGGCCACGCGCACGCACGAAGCGCCGGCCGTGCTCGCAGCACCCGGCGCCGCCGGCGAGACGCTGGCCGACTACCGTGCGCTCGGGCTGACCCTGGGCACGCACCCGGTGGCGCTGCTGCGCGAGGCGCTCGCGCGCTACCGGGTGCAACCCGCTGCAGTGCTGGCCACCTACCCGAACGGCCGGCTGGCACGCGCCAGCGGTCTCGTCACACACCGGCAGCGGCCGGAAACCGCGCGCGGCGTCGTCTTCGTCACGCTGGAGGACGAAACCGGCGCCGTCAACGTCATCGTCTGGCCGCAGATCGTCGAGCAGCAACGTCGCGCGCTGCTGTCCAGCACCTTGCTGACCGTCTACGGCATCTGGCAGCGCGAAGGGGCGGTGCGCCACCTGGTGGCGCGCCAGCTCGTCGACCACACCGCGCTGCTGCAGGGGCTGGAGGCCCGCAGCCGCAACTTCCGCTGACGAAGCGCGTCGCCGACGCAAACCGGTCGGCGCGCCGATGCCAGAATGTGCGGGTGATGCCTGGCCATTTCCGAGCTGGCCGCCGACACCTGATACCCACAGAAAGGTAAGCTGCCATGCCGACCGGAACCGTGAACCTGCACCGTGTGCTGCGCTGCAAACCCGAGCGGGTCTACCGCGCCTTCCTCGACGCTGCCGCGCTGCCCAAGTGGCTGCCGCCGTACGGATTCACCTGCACGGTGCACGAGCTGGACGCGCGCGTCGGCGGCCGCCACCGCATGTCGTTCAGCAACTTCTCCACCGGCCACGGCCATTCGTTCGGCGGCGAGTACCAGGTGCTGACACCGGGGCAGCGGATCGAGTACACCGACCGCTTCGACGACCTCCACCTGCCGGGCGAGATGCGCACGACGGTTGTGCTGCGCGAGGTCGCCTGCGGCACCGAACTGACAATCGTGCAGGCGGGTGTGCCGGAGGTCATTCCGGTCGAGATGTGCGTGCTCGGCTGGCAGGAGTCGCTGCTGCAGCTGGCGCGCCTGGTGGAGCCGGAGATCCCGGACTGACCGACCCACGCCGCCCGGACCTACCGCCGATGTTCCCGCCCGCGCAGGCGGCCCCGCCGCGGGAGTTAGCATGACACCAGCGGCCGGGCTGCCGGTGTGGCGCCCATCACCCACGACGACAGGAGCATTCCGATGGCAGGTGTCTACGAACTGAAGAGCAACGACAGGGGTGAGTTCAGCTTCGTGCTGAAGGCGGCCAACGGTCTGGTCGTGCTGCGCAGCCAGCAGTACGCGAGCAAGGCCACCGCGATGAGCGGCATTGCCTCGGTGCAGAGCAACAGCGCCAGCGCCGACCGCTACGAGAAGCTCGTTGCCAGCGACGGTCGCCATTACTTCAACCTGAAGGCGGGCAATCAGCAGGTCGTCGGCACCAGCCAGATGTACGCGACCCCGTCGGCGCGTGACGAGGGCATCGCTTCGGTGATGGCCAACGGCCCGGGCTCGGCGGTGACGGAACCCGCCGCCTGAGCGTGCGCACGGGTCGCCGCCGCTGGCGGCGACAATCCACGCGATGGAGATCGCGTTCGAATGGCAGCCGGAGCTGCCGCCCGGACACCCACCGCCGCAGTTGCTGCTGCTGCTGCACGGCGCCGGTGGGCGGGGCGTGGACATGGTGCCGCTGGCCGAGGCGCTGCACGACGCCTTCCCGCAGGCGGCCATCGTCGTCCCGGACGCCCCGCACCGGGCCGACGGCGCATCGGACGACCGCCGCCAGTGGTTCGGCATCCCCAGCCTCGACGACGCCGCGCGCATCGAGCGCGTGGCGCAGGCGCTGCCGCCGCTGGCCGATTGGGTGCGCGCCACCCAGCGGCGCACCGGCGCCGCCGCTGCCGCGACGGCGATCGTCGGCTTCTCGCAAGGCGCGATCCTCGCGCTCGAACTGGCGGCGCGCCACGACGGCCTGTGCGGGCGCGTGCTCGCCTTCGCCGGCCGCTACGCGAGCCTGCCGGTGGCGCCGCCGCGCGAGACCACACTGCACCTGTTCCACGGTGACGACGACGCGGTGATCCCGGTGGCGCACGCGCGCGAGACACTGCAACACCTGGGCGCGGTGGGCGGCGACGCCACGCTGGACGTCGCTGCAGGCGTCGGCCATGCGCTGCACCCGGCGCTGATCGAGCAGGCGCTGTTCCGGCTGCGCAACCACATCCCTTACCGCACCTGGCAGGCCGCCCTCGGCGCCGCGCCGCCGCGCGCGGAGTCACCGTTGCCGCACGCTGCGCGAGAGGCGGCGTCCGGCGACGGCGACGGCGACGGCGACGGCGACGGCGACGGCGGGGTCGACCGATGCTGACGCTGCTGTCGCCAGCCAAGCGGCTCGACTTCGAGTCGCCGATCGACGCCGCGATCACCGACGCCGCGACGCGCCCGCATTTCGCTGCCGACGCGGCAACGCTGATCCACACGCTGCGCCGCAAGACGCCGGCGCAGGTGGCGGCGCTGATGCACCTGTCGGACGCGCTGGCGACGCTGAACGTCGAACGCTACGCGGCGTGGCGGCCACGCGCGACGCCGCGCAACAGCCGGCCTGGCCTGCTTGCATTCGCGGGCGACGTCTACGTCGGCGTTGGCGCGCGTTCGCTGGACGCCCGGGCGCTGGATTGGGCGCAGGACCACGTCGCGATCCTGTCCGGCCTGTACGGCGTGCTGCGGCCGCTCGACCGCGTGCAGCCCTATCGGCTCGAGATGGGTACCCGACTGGCCACCGAGGATGCGACGGACCTCTACGGCTACTGGGGCGACCGGCTGGCACGCCACCTGGACCGCCGCCTGCGCGGTCAGGCCCACCCGGTGCTGCTGAACCTGGCGTCGCAGGAGTACTTCCGTGCGGTCGACCGTGCAGCGCTCGAGGCGCGTGTCGTGCACGCGGTGTTCGAGGATGCGCAGCCCGATGCCGCCGACCACTGGCGCGTGGTCGGCGTGCTCGCCAAGCGCGCGCGGGGGCGGCTGGCCGGACACGTGGTCCGCCAACGCATCGACGACCCGGCGGCGCTGCGCGGCTGGCGCGACGAGGGCTATGCGCTGGCCGCCAAGGCGTCGACACCGGATCGGCTGGTGTTCCGACGCCGGCAGCGCGCCCCCGCCGCCGGCCGATGAACCCGAAGACCTCGATCGCCCGCCAGCAGGTCACGGACGAGCTGAAGGACTGGCTGCGCGCGCAACTCGCCGGCGGCCAGGCCATCGGCGACGTGCTGGCCGCAATGAGTGCCAGCGGCTGGGACGCGGCAGTCGCCGAGCAGGCGATCGCACGGGTCCAGGCCAGTCTCGGCCCGCCGATCGAATTGCCTGCCCCTGGCGCGGTGCCGGAGCCAGCGCTGGCCGACGGCGTCACGGTGGTCGACGCCGCCGGGCGGCCGGTGCGGGTGCTGCTGGCGATGCGATTCCCGCGGGTGCTGGTGTTCGACGACCTGTTCGACGCCGCCGAGTGCGATGCCCTGGTCGAGCAGGCCAGGCCGCGCCTGTTGCGCTCGGAGACGGTCGACAACGCCACCGGCGGCAGCGAGGTCAACGCGGCCCGCACCAGCGAGGGCATGTTCTTCCAGCGTGGCGAATCGCCGCTGATCCAGACCCTGGAGCAGCGCATCGCCGCCTTGCTGCGCTGGCCGGTGAGCTGGGGCGAGGGCCTGCAGGTGCTGCGCTACCAGCCGGGCGCCGAGTACCGACCGCACCACGACTTCTTCGACCCCCGCCACCCCGGCACCGAGGCCGTGCTGCGGCGCGGCGGTCAGCGCGTCGGCACGCTGCTGCTGTACCTGAACACGCCGGTGCGCGGCGGGGCGACGACCTTCCCCGACGTCCAGCTCGAGGTCGCCGCCGTCAAGGGGCGCGCGGTGTTCTTCAGCTACGACCGCCCGCACGCGGTCACGCGCACGCTGCACGGCGGCGCCCCGGTGGTCGAGGGCGAGAAGTGGGTGGCGACGAAGTGGTTGCGGGAGCGCGAGTTCCACTGAGGTGGGGCGGGTCCGAGCGCGGCCGGGCCTGACGCCGGGTGGTCGTGAGCACGACCGCCCACGGGCCCGTGGGCGACGCCGTGAACGCGCGGCGAGGTCCTACACTCATCGTCAGTTCATCGAATACCCTCCATCGGCCCCGAGCCTGCCGCGCACGATGTCCGCCTTGTCCACGTCCCCGAGCCACCCGCCGGCCGATGTGACGCACCGCGAGCACGACCCGGCGCTGCGGACGACCGCGCACGAGCCGCTCGGCTCCTGGGCCGAGCCGCGCGACGCGGCGTGACCGCCGTAGCTGCTGCGCGACGTTTCGGCTGACGATGCACCGCCCCGACACGGCGCCGCGCCGTTCGCTGTACCACCGCTACGTCGTGCATGCGCCGGCGCCGGCGGTGCCGAGCGACGCGCCGGTCGTGATCGTCGGCGGCGGACCGATCGGCCTCGCCACCGCGCTCGGGCTGGCGCGCCAGGGTGTTCGCTGCGTGCTGCTGACCGCCGAGCTGCAGGTCAGCGAGGGCAGCCGGGCGATCGTCTTCACGCGCCGCTCGATGGAGATCCTGCAGCAGCTCGGCGTGGCCGACGCGGTGGTGGGGCAGGGCCTTGCATGGACCAGCGGCAACTCGTTCTACCGCGGGGAGCGGGTGTTCCGGATGGAGTCGCCGTGGCCTGCGGACGAACGCTTCCCGCCGATGACGAACCTGCAACAGCAGGTGCTCGAGCAGGTGCTGGTCGAGGCGATCGCGCGCGAGCCGCACATCGAGCTGCGCTGGGGCCACTGCGTGAGCGCGATCGTCGCCAACGACGCCGACGGCGCAACGCTCGAGGTCGACACGCCGGCGGGCGTCTACCGGCAGCGCGCCGCCTGGGTCGTCGCCGCCGACGGCGCGCGCTCGACGCTGCGTGGCCTGATGGGGCTCAAGCTCGAGGGCGCGGCGTACGAGGGCCGGTTCGTGATCGCCGACATCCAGGTCGACCTGCCGCTGCCGACGGAGCGGCTCGCGTTCTTCGACCCCGACTGGAACCGCGGCAACACGGTGTTGATGCACCGCGAGCCGTTCGGCCTGTGGCGGGTCGACTACCAGCTGCCGCCCGACGAGACCCCCGAGCAGGCACTGGCGGAGGACTCGCTGCGTGCGCGCATCGACGCCCAGCTGGCGCTGATCGGGCAGCGCGGAGTGCCGTGGACGCTCGACTGGTGCTCGGTCTATTCGGCGCGCGCACTGACGCTGGCGGACTACGTGCACGGCCGCGTCGTGTTCGTCGGCGACGCGGCGCACCTGCTGCCGATCTTCGGTGTGCGCGGTGCGAACACCGGTTTCCAGGACGCGCAGAACCTGGCCTGGAAGCTCGGCCTCGTCGTGCGCGGTGTGGCCGGTCCGGCGCTGCTGGCGAGCTACAGCGCCGAGCGCGTGCAGGCCGCGCGCGAGATCGTCGACGAGGCGGGCAAGAGCACGCGTTTCATGACGCCACCGACGCGCGGCCATCGCGTCGTGCGCGACGCCGTGCTGTCGCTGAGCCTGCGCCACGCCTTCGTGCGGCCGCTGTTCCACTGGCGCACGTCGCGTCCGCACGACCACCGCGACTCCGCGCTCAACAGCGGCGACGGACCGGCCGGCGACGTGCTGCCGAGCCTGCGGCTCGACGGCGGCGGCGAGCCGGGCGGTGATGGCGCTGCGGATCCGCACACCGTCGAGCCGCGCGACTTCCTGCTCGACCACCTGCGCGGCGATGCCTTCGTGCTGCTGACGGCCGAGCCGCGGTCCGACCTGGCGCCGGTGCTCGCCGCGGCGGCGGCGCGCGGCGTGGCCGTGACGGCGTTTGTGCACCCGGTGCTGGCGCGACTCGGCCTCGGGCCCGTGACCCCCGGCGCGCAGGCCGAGGACGACGGCGGCGGGCGCAACGGCCCCGCGTGGCTGGTGCGGCCCGACCAGCATGTCGTCGCGCGCTGGGCCGCGGCCACGCCGGCGGTGCTCGACGCCGCATTGCGGCGCGCCGTCGCCGAAGGAGACCGGTGATGCCGTTGACGCTGCCCGAACTCGAGGCCACCTACGATCGGCTCGCCGACGCGATCGACGCCGCCGGGCCCGGCGACGCCGAGCGAATGCTCGCCAAGCTCGTGCTGCTGCTGGCCGAATCGCTGGGCGACGCCGACTGCGTGGCCGCCCTGATGGCCGAGGCCGGGCGCGACTTGTAGCATCGGGCGATGCAAGCCGACCTCAACCACCGCCTCACGCGCATCGGCCCGGGCACGCCGTGCGGCGCGCTGATGCGCTGCTACTGGCAGCCCGCAGCGCTGCTCGACGAATTCGACCCCCGGCTCGACCCGCGCATGGCCGAGCGGCCCTTGAAGCCGGTGCGCCTGCTCGGCCAGGACCTGGTGCTGTTCCGCGACGACGCCGGCGCCTTCGGGCTGATCGACCGCGCCTGCCCGCACCGCGGCGCCGACCTCGCGTTCGCCCGCCACGAGGGCGACGGCGTGCGCTGCCCGTTCCACGGCTGGAAGTTCGCGGCCGACGGCCGCTGCCTCGACACACCCGGCGAGCCAGCCGGGTCCACGCTGTGCCAGCGCGTGCGCCAGCGCAGCTACCCGGTCAAGGTGGCGGCCGGCGTCGTCTTCGCGTGGCTCGGCCCCGAGGGCTCGACACCGCCCGAGCTGCCGGCGTTCGACGCCTTCGTCGCGCCGGAGAGCCATCGCTTCGCGTTCAAGGGCCTGTGGCAGTGCAACTGGCTGCAGGCCTTCGAGGTCGGCATCGACCCGGCGCACCCGTCGTTCCTGCATCGCTACCTGGAGGACGAGTCGCTCGAGGCCACCTATGGGCGCCAGTTTCGCGCCGCCAGTGCCGGCGATGTGGACGGCGAACGCTGGCCGATGACGCGCGTGATGCGCGAGTTCTGCCGGCCGGAGATCGGGCACGCGGAAGTGGCGCCGGGCCTGACGCGGCTGACCACGCGGCGCCCGATGAACGACAGGCTGACGCACGTGCGGGTCACGCACGCGGCCTTCCCGCACACCTTCGTGATCCCGTTGTCGGAGACGATGACGATCACGCAGATGCACGTGCCGGTCGACGACACGCACACCTACTGGTTCAGCTTCTTCACCAGCTTCGCCGAGCCGCTGGACCGCGAGACGATGCGCGCGCAGCGGCTGGCGCACGTCACGCTGCCCGACTACGCGCCGAAGATGGGGCGCCACAACGACTGGGGTTTCGACCCGGGCGAGCAGCGCACCCGCACCTACCTCGGCATGGGCGAGGAGGACATCAACCGTCACGACCAGTGGGCGGTCGAGAGCATGGGCGCCATCCAGGACCGCACGCGCGAACACCTCGGCACGACCGACAAGGTGATCATGGCCAACCGGCGCATGCTGCAGAAGGCGATCGACACCGTCGAGGCCGGCCGCGCGCCGCCGATGGTGCTGACACCGGTGCAGGCGGCCGCGCTGACCGGCCCGGACACGATCGACACCATCGTGCCGGCCGACGCGTGGGAGGCGGGCTGGCAGTCCCGCGCGGCCGCCAAGCGCGCGGCCGCCCCATGGGCCGTGTCGCCCGTGCCGCCGGTGCCGCCCGCAGCGGCGGCCGAGACCGAGACCGCCGGGTGAGTTCGTTCGCCGAACGCTGCGGGCAGCACGACGCCGCCCGCGCGGCGGCCTGCGAGCAGGTGCTGCGCGCGGTGCACGAGCAGCGCCTGCAGCGGGTGCGGGTCGCCTGGTGCGACCTGCACGGCGCGCTGCGCGGCAAGACCCTGACACCGGCCGCGCTGCCGGCGGCGCTGGCCGACGGCATCGGGCTGGTCGGCACGCTGCTGCTGAAGGACACCTCGGACCGCACCGCCTTCCGCGTCTTCGACCCCGCGCTGCAGGCCCGGCTGCCGGGTTTTGCCGGTGCGTCCAACCTGCAGCTGCTGCCCGATCCGCACAGCTTTGCGGTGCTGCCCTGGGCCGAGGGCACCGGCTGGCTGCGCGGCCAGCCGTGGTTCACCGACGCCACCCCGGTGCCGCAGGACAGCCGCCGCGTGCTGCAGCGCGCGCTGAGGGCACTGCACGACGCCGGATACGGCCTGCGCTGCGGGCTCGAGGTCGAGTTCCACATCTACCGCATCACCGACGACCGGGTCGACCCGCGGCAGGCCGCATGGCCCGGCGAGCCGCCGGCGCTGGCCCTGCTGCACCCCGGCTACAACCTGCTCGCCGAAGCCTGGGCCGACCTCGCCGACGAGGCGCTCACTGTCGTGCACCGCACAGCCGATGGGCTGGGGCTGCCGCTGCGCTCGCTCGAGATCGAACTCGGGCCGAGCCAGGTCGAGGCGGTGTTCGGTGTGATGGACGCGCTGGACGCGGCCGACGCGATGGTGCGTTTCCGCAGCGGCGTGCGGCAGGCGCTGCGACGGGCCGGCTACTACGCGAGCTTCGTCTGCCGGCCGCCGTTCCCGCACGTGATGGCCAGCGGCTGGCACCTGCACCAGTCGCTGGTCCGGCGGGCGGACGGCGCCAACGCGTTCACCGACGCCGCCGCGCCGCTGTCGGCGACCGGGCGCCACTACCTGGCCGGCCTGCTCGCGCACGCGCGCGGCGCGACGGTGCTCGGCACGCCGACGATCAACGGCTTCGGTCGCTTCCGCCCGCACGCGCTGGCGCCGATGGCGGCGCGCTGGGGGCACGACAACCGCGGCGCGATGCTGCGTGTGATCGGCGCGCCGGGCGATGCGGCGGCCCGGATCGAGAACCGCATCGGCGAACCGGCGGCCAACCCCTACCTGTACCTCGCGTCGCAGGTCATCGCCGGCCTCGACGGCCTGCAGCGCGCACTCGTGCCGCCGCCGCCGACCGATGATCCGTACGCCGACGTCGTCGACGGTGCGCCGGACCGCCTGCCGGCCACGCTCACCGAGGGCCTGCAGGCGCTGCAGGACGACGCCGTGCTGGTCGAGGGACTCGGCGCTGCGTTCGTCGATGTCTTCGTCGAAGCCAAGCGCAGCGAGATCGCCCGCCACGCCGCGGCCGAAGACCCCGCCGCGTGGGAGCGGCGCGAATACTTCAGCCGCGTCTGACGATGGCGCAGACGGTGACGGTCCGCATCTTCGCGCACGACGGCGCGCTCGATTGGCAGGAACTCGACGCGCCGGTCGGCGCCAGCCTGATGCGGGCCGCCGTCGATGCCGGCGTCGACGGCATCGCGGCCGATTGCGGCGGATGCCTGAGCTGCGCGACCTGCCACGTGATCGTCGACCCGGCGTGGGCGGACCGGCTGCCGGCGCCGTCGGCCGACGAACTGGCGATGCTCGAGATGACCGCGGCCGAACGC